>JAYUFF010000371.1:0-5742 GCA_043738825.1 Schlesneria sp. | reverse complement strand
GCACTCTTGCCCGTCTTGTCTTCCGTATTCGACGCCTTTCCTGACGCTGGCTCGACGGGCAGGAGTGCCCGTCCTACAGGTCGCAGCGACGCCGCTTCCTCCGCCTGGCCGCGCGCTTTCGCGAGCACCTCGCGCGTCTGCTTCATCTCGCTGATGATCTGCTCGAACCGTTTGCGAATGTTGATCTCGCGGACGTAGAGCATCGAGAGGAGTTCCTCTTCGGAGACGATGTGGAAGACGTACTTCTGCCCCAGCGCGCGGTGAGCCGCTTGCGGCGCGGCGGAGCGACCGTTGTCCCGTCGCTCCGCCGACGGGACCGATCCGGCAAGAACATCCGCCACAGTGCAGCCGTCCAAGGCCGAGACCGCCACCGTCAGACGCTGCTTGATCGAGAGGTCGAGCGGCAGCACATCAAACCGCTCGAACGGCTCTTCTTCACTGCGACGCAGTTGGAACTCGCGCAGGCTGCGCGGCGGAGTCGCTTGGAATTCGCGGGGCGACCACGACTCGGCGTCATCCACCTTGTAGTCGAAGCGGGCCGAGACGACGCCGTAATCGTCGGTCAACATTCCGGCGATCGGGATGCGCGCCTTGCGCGTGATCGACGATCCGATCCCCTTCAACTCGGTCGTGACCAGCGGCGGCTGATCGACAATGCCGTTGATCGTGAACTTCGCAAGAGCCGTGCTTTGAATCTGATCGGTGTCTTCGAACGACACGCGAATCATCGCATCGGGCGGCAACGGCAACGGGAACTCGATGGGCTGCTTCGATTCGGCAGCGGCCCGAATTCTTTCGGGCAGACTCGTCGCACCATCGGGAGCGAGGACAAACGGCAACGCGACGGCATCGTGCTTTGACGACCAGATCGCTTGTGACGCAGCGGCCACGAACGGAACGCGAATCTCCGGCCGACCGTCTTCAGATTTGAGCGAGATCGTTTCGGGTGGCCACTCGGGACGCGAGACCGAAGCGGGGCCGGTCGATGAGTTCGGCGCACGCAGCTCAATCTCCCAGCGATCCGCACCCGCATCGCCTTCAATCCGGATGTGCCTCAGCGGCTTGTTCGCCGTCAGGTCGAGCACGAAGTCGGTGGCGAGCGGCAACGATGTCTGGGCACCGTTGACCTGCTGCTTCGCGCGGACGGCCTTCCCTTCGACCCGCTCGTTCAGTCCGGTGTACTCGGGGTAGAGGCAGTGCAACGTGACCGATTGGACTTCCGGCGGCTGGACGACCTGCACGCGATACGGCCGCGCGTTGACGAAGTCTCCCCCCGTGACCCAGATGTCGGCGTCATCAAGCAGCCCGGCCAGCGTGTGCCGAAACGGTTGGTCGCCGACGCGAGTCAAGTACGCCCGCACGTTGCCGCGACCGTTGGCGAGGCGCGCATCGAGGCGCACCTGTTCAGGGGCTTTCTTGCCCGGCGCGACTTCAATCTGGAGCGACAGGTCCGATCCCTTCGGATGCTTGTACCGTCCGTCGGTGAACTCGCGCACACGGTCGCCCGGCTGAACGATGACCTTCACGATTAGTTCGGTTTCGCGTGGCCAGTAGCCATCCCTCAGTCCGAGGTATCCCGCGACCCACCGCTCCATCGCAGCACCGTTGGTCACGGCGAGACCGAGGATCGACGCGACCAACACTGTCGCCGTGACCAACGCGCGGCGCAGCGGCTTCCGGTCGAAGACGCTTCCCAAATCGAGACCGCTCGCCGTGCGAGCCGCCTCCACAATCGTGTGCCTGAGCATCGCCGACGTGATCGGGCTGTCCGTCGTCTCGCCTCCCTCGGCCGCTTCGACGGCCGTGATCAGCCGATCGTCGAGTTCTGGAAACCGCCGTTCGAGCACCAGCGCGAGCGCCTTCGTCCGAAAGGCTCGGAACAATCGCAGCGCGATCCAACTGACCGCGCCCGCCGCCAGCAGACCGATCCCCGTGACAAGCACCGTCGCCCGAAACCACCTCGGCAGTTCGAGACGACTCAATTGGAAGTAGCACCAGTCAACAATAAAACTCCCCCAGAACAACGTCCCGAGCAACACCACCACCAGCGCGATCCCCTCCCACAGCACGTAGGAGCGGATACGCGACCGGAGGCGATCCAAGACAGAGACGGCTTCAGGGGGGAGGGGGTTGGTGGGCATCGTCGAACTTTCGTTTGGTCGCTCAACCGTCAGATGTCGGTGTTCACAGGAGGTTGTTCAAACTCGGACCAGTCCTCGTCATCGAGAACCTCGACCGTGATTCTCAACAAGTCTTCGGGATCGCAGGGCGAGTCGTCCCAAACACCCGCCCATTTCTCAACCAGATCACGCCTGACAATCACAAACTCGACATCCGATCCGGGAAGAGAAATTGGAATGGGAACGCCACGTTCGGCGGCTTCGCATTGTGTCTTTATCAGCTTCATTCGCGATCCTCTTCATCAACGAGCCAGTCCTCAACGCGCAGGCCAGGAACTCGTTGGAATTCGACCAGGTTGGCTGACAACAAGAGTGCGCTATTGGCCAGTGCAATCGAAGCGATCTTCAGGTCTTGCGATCCGATGCGTAGGCGGTGGGACTTCAGCTGATCGTGGATGGCGATAGACGGGAAATCGACTCGCAAGACCATCCAGTCGGCGAAAAAATCGATCATATCTTGGAGCCGTTCGTAGGCGAGCCGCTGCGCGAGGAACGGTTGATGCCTGTGGATTTCGGCCAGCCAGCCTCGCATCTGCTCTTCGACATTGATGATGGTCGTGGTGATGGGATTACCGCCCGCCACAATCAATCGCCGCGAGAGCGTTGAGTAAGAACGGTGTTCGGAATACCTCAACACGGTGAGATGATCGGTATCCAGAATAATCATGGTTGAGTTCCGTCTTCACTCAGGAACTCGCGGCGCGCCTTTTCACGATCCTCCTCGCGGTATTGGAGGGCCGCTTCGTCGATCCGTTTCATCGTTTCGTCACCCGAGAACCGGCCGAGCGTTCGTCGCCAATCCTTCGCGCGGACGACACCCTCGCTGCCCGCCAGCATGGCTGCCACTTGTGATTCCAAAATCGCGACTCGATCCTCCAGACTCATGGCAACACCTCCCTACAAACGCGACCAATCTGCCGGGGAGCGGAATGGCTTCCGCAACCCAATTCAAAATTGATTGAAACAGCCCCTCAAGCTCATCAAAACAGTTTACGCAATCGAAGACGGGTGACTACGCCAGCTTCAACAACTTTCTCGTCAGCCATTCCACCGACAACAGGCCGACCAGCAGGTACATCACCCAGTCACGGTCCCACAGGGTTCGGAGACGTTCGGGAATGAAGAATTGTTCCCCTCGGTTGGGCAGCAGCGCGGGGAGTTCATCGGCGGCCTTGTCGATACTGAGGTATTGACCGCCCGTGTCACGGACGAGTTCGGTCAGCAGGCGGACGTTCTGGCGGATGTTCTCGTCTTCGAGCTTCGGGATCGCGACGGCGACTTCACTGCTCAGACGTTCCCTTGATTCGGGAAGCTGGAGTTCCAGCTTGTAGGTGCCCGGCAGGCTGGCTCGGAAGTCGCCGACGTACTCGCCGGGTTGAGACGCCTCCTTGCGGAGTTGCCTCGTCGGGGTGAGCGGCTTACCCGTGGGATCGAACACTTCGAGCGGGACCGATTCCAGATCGAGCGGTGCGAACTGTGCATCGAGCAGGCGAGCGAAGACACGCACCGTCTGACCGAGCGTCGCCTTCTGAGCTTCCGGTCGCAGTGAGCCTCGTTTGACTCCCTTCTTCGTGCGACCCTGGGCCACCTCACGGATGAGCTTCGTCCAGAAGCGGTCGTAGTCCTCGTCGCTCACCGCGCGCAGCCGCCACATTTCGGGACTGCCCAAGTAGAACGATTGGCCTCGCCCCACGTTTTGAGCCGCCATCAGGATCGGCGGTTCGGCCACCGCGCGCGGGTCCGAGAACCGCGCGAAGACGCGCGCCGCCGCCTTGTGGCCTCCCGTCGGATAGGCTCGGTAGAACCCGGCGAACTCCTTCCAGCGCGCGGCCGACGTGGTCGGGTCGTCCGTCAGTTGCAGGAAGCCGGCCCCCTGCCCTTCCGGCGTGAAGGCAATCGGCCACGGCTGGCTCGAATCCTGATCGAACCGCGCGGCGGTGAAGTACGAACTGAGAAACACCGGGTACAGCTTCCGCAACGGCGACAGTTCGTCCGTCGCCTCGTCGGCCCCCTCGGAACCGGTCGCGACCTGCGGCGTGTTGACATCGCCCGCGACCAGGATCAGGCCGCCCGACTCATCCGCGACCCAGTCATAGATCAGCGGCAGGGCGTCGCTCGGGATCGACTTCCAGTCGGGATCAAACGCGATGATCGCGTCGTATTCGTAGAGCTGTTCTCTCGTCGCAGGGAAGGCGAGCAGCAGATTGTTCGATTCCTGACTCGTGCCGGGCGCGCCGGTCTGGAGCAGCACGTCAACATCGAACGACTTGTGACGGAAGAGCATGTTGCGGACAAACTGATAGTCGCGCATCGGGCCTCCCGCGACGAGCAGCACGCGCGTCGGGCGGTCAAACACCGTGACCGCGAACGTCTGCGAGTTGTCCTGCGGATTGAACTCGGTCACGCGCACGACCGGCGTCGTGCGCACCGTGTAATTTGTGCGACCGGCCAGATTCGGCGAGCGGTCAAACTTCACCTCGACCCGCGCCCCGTCTTCGAGCAGCGTGACGGACTTCTTCTCGACGAGTGCCGGCTCACCCTCTTCGCCCTCACCCTGCGCGAGCAGTTCGACTTCGACCTCGCGCCCCGCCAGTCCCTGTCCCTGCACGAAGACCTTGATCTCATACGGATCGTTGATGGCGACATCGGTCGGCGACGCGACCTCGGCCACCGCCAGGTTGACCGGCTGCTCAGTCGTTCCCGTACCGACCGCGATCAACCGCGTCTTGGTCGAAACCGCGCGCTCGTGAGCCGTCGCCACATCGACCCCCGCGTTCGAGGCTCCGTCGGTCACGATCACGATCCCCGACAGGGTCCGTCCCGCCGCCTGACGGATCAACTCACCAAGGCTCTCGCCCAGCCGCGTCTCCAACCCGCGCGGCCGCAGCGTTTCGTCCCAGTCGAGCGGCGTTTCGATTTTCTCCCCTCGCCCCGGCCCTGCGGGGAGAGGGGCCGGGGGTGAGGGGTTCTTCTGTTCTTGTTCACCTGCTGCAGCTTGAAGCGGATAAACCCGATGCGGCCCGTTCAGCGTCGAGTCGAATGTGAACAGGCTGACTTCGTGCTGCTTGCGGAGTCGTTCGATGAGCGTCGTCTGCGCGAGCAACTTCTTAGCGGCACCGGCTCGCGACAGCCCGGCACTCGCGGCGGGCGAGCCATCCGCACCGGGGGCCTCATTCGGGTGTCGCATCGAGAGTGACGTGTCCACCATCACCGCGACTCGCGACGGACGAAACGCCTGCTTCTGTGTACGGTCGGATGGATTGAGGGCGATTACCAACAACGCGGCCAGCACGCTCAATCGCAAGGCTGTCAGCCAGAGCTTCCATCCCGCCGACAGATCGCGCGTGTCTCGCACATACAACCAGACGACCCACAGCCCGAGAGCCAGCCCGCCACCAAGCAGCAGCAGCCAGCCCAGCGGAGACTCGGGCCAGTCGAATTCGCGCGACGTGATCGTCGCCGAGGCATCGGCCGCGAGGAGAAACAGCGATGAGGGATCAGGCGTATTCATGCGGTGGTGACAGTTCGTCGCTTGGCTTCGCCTCTTCGCGCGGACGATTGT
>JAYUFF010000370.1:0-2173 GCA_043738825.1 Schlesneria sp. | reverse complement strand
GTTCCCGTGAGTGAAACCACTCCAACCACTCTTGCAACGCTTCAGGAGTTGAAGGCCAATCTTCGTCGCGCAGGATGAAGTCCGGTTCGGACGATGCGGTCGCGGGAACCGTGGACTCGGGAACGACCTCCACGCGCGTGCCGCTCGGCCAATCGACCGGTTCGTCCAGCACGAGTTGTCCGTCGTGATAGGTTGCGTGAGCTGCATTCATCGCGTGCCTCCTGTGACTTGTCTCGGTAGTTCGGTGTCAGACCAGATTATCGAACGGAGGTCAGCCGGTGGCCAGTATGGTGGCCGGAGCATTCGGGCGCGACCGGCCGTCGTCGAACTTCACCAGCGCGAGAATCGCCTCGACCAGCATCGCCAGCGCCAGCACGACGAGCAGCACCGAGATCGCCAGCAGGAGGTAGGTGATCTGCTGCGGATTGGCCTCGGGACGAAGTTGATGCACGTAGCCGAGGATCATGCGAACCAAGGCCCACGTGCTCATCGTGTACATGAAGACCGTAGGGATGCCGGTGACAAACAGCACCCACACCTGACGCCGCGTCCGCCACAACCAGACGGTCACGCCGAGCAGTGTCAGGGCGGCGAGCAGTTGGTTGCTCGCACCGAACAGCGACCAGAAGATGCGCCACAACGGAGCCGGTTTGCCGTCGGGTCCGTGAATCGTTTGCAGGATGAAGAACGCGGGCACGCCTCCGGTCAGCAGCGTACCGAGCCAGCGGCCCTTCGCGTCGTGCCAGCCCGTCAACTCTTGAATGATGTAGCGGCCGAGTCGCGTGCAAACGTCGAGCGTGTCGTAGACGAACGTCGTGAACGCCATCAGGGCGAAGGCAATTCCAAGCTGACCCGGCAGGCCGAGCGTTTCGAGAAAGCTGCCGATCCCCGTGGCATAGATCTGGTCCGGCGACATCGTCTTCGGGTCGAGCAGCTTCGCGCCGGGAACCAGTCGCATGACACAGCACAGAGAAACGATCGCGACCATCGCTTCGAGCAGCATCGCTCCGTAGCCGATCATCTTCGCATCGGTCTCGTACCGCAGTTGCTTCGATGTCGTCCCCGACGCAATCAGGGCGTGAAAGCCCGAGCAGGCTCCGCAGGCGATCGTGATGAACAGGACGGGGAACAGCGGTTGTTTTCCCTCCTCCCACGGAATGAAACTCGGGTACTGAACGTCGCTGCCGCTGAAGATCAGCCCCAACGCGCCGCCCGCTAGGGCGATGTACAGGAAGTATCCGCCAAGATGGCCTCGCGGCTGAAGCAGCAGCCACATCGGCACGACCGACGCGATGCAGCAGTAAATCAACAGCAGCACGTCCCACGTTTTGTGAGCACGGGCCAGAGCCAACTCGGGGGTGAGTGAGGCATCCCAACTCATCAGCAGCGCCGACAGATCGAGCGGAATCTTCTGTCCCAGCCAGATCGAGACGCCGACCAGCGGGATGAAGATCACCGTGGCCCAGCCGATCGTCAGCTTCGTGTACTTCAGCAACAGTCCCATGATGATCGGCAGAGCCAGATACATGAGCGACGACGATGCGATCCCCGCACCCAGAATCGTGGTCTTGGATGCTCCGCTTGCCCGAGCGTCCGCAGTCCCTTCGAGCACGATGTTCTTCACGAACGCACCGGCCGTGATGTCGGTGAAGGCGACGATGATGTAAATCAGCGCCAGCCAGACGAAGGTCAGGAACAGGACGAACGCGCGGTGGCTCATGTGGTCGCGAACGACCTCGGCGATCGAGCGGGCCTTGTGACGGATCGAGGCCACCAGCGCGGTGAAGTCGTGGACGCCGCCGATCAGAATCGAACCGACCAGAATCCAGATCAGCGCCGGCAACCAACCGAACATCACCCCGGCGAGGATCGGTCCGACAATTGGCCCGGCCGCCGCAATAGCCGAAAAATGCTGGCTGAGCAGTTCATTCGGAGCCAGCGGCGCGTAATCGACATCGTCGCGCAACTCGAACGCGGGCGTCCGGGCTTTCGAGTCCAGCCTCAACAACCGGACGAGGACCGGCCCGTATGTCCAATACGCAACAGACAAGATCGCCGCCGAAGCCAACACGATGACGAGCATGCTCATGGTCAAATTGTCCTGGGCCTCACGAGGCCGTGTCGAATGGAAGCTGACCGAATTGCGGGCCGATTCTAGCCACAGTTCGACTCC
>JAYUFF010000369.1:0-2173 GCA_043738825.1 Schlesneria sp. | reverse complement strand
GATGCCCTCGCTCACGCGGCGGGTTACTTTCCGGGTTTTGAAACCGCTTCAAGAGACACCCCTCTGGCCGAATGTTGGCAGCCTTGCGAAACGAAGTGCGAATGCCTACTTTTCGGCGGTCACTTCCGGCTAACAGCTAATAGCCAACCGCTCACCGCTCATTACAAAGGATTCACTCATGGCCAAGGCGAAGTCGGCCAAGGCGGGCACCCCTCACGACGTCGATCACAAGACGCTCGACAATGCGCTCGGGCAGATCGAGAAGGCGTTCGGCAAAGGTGCGATCATGAAGATGTCCGAGGCGTCTTCGATGACGGTCTCGGGCATTGCGACGGGGGCGCTCTCGCTGGACCTGGCTCTGGGCGGGATGGGCCTGCCGCGCGGACGGATCATCGAACTGTTCGGCCCGGAATCGAGCGGCAAGACGACGCTCGCCCTGCACTCGGTCGCGTCGGCTCAGAAGCTGGGCGGGATCGCGGCGTTCATCGACGCCGAACACGCGCTCGATCCGCTGTGGGCCAAGAAGCTCGGCGTGAACCTCGAAGAGTTGCTCGTCAGCCAGCCCTCGACGGGCGAAGAGGCCTTGGCGATCGCCGAGATGCTGATCAAGTCGAACGCGGTCGATGTCATCGTGATCGACTCGGTCGCGGCCCTCGTCCCCAAGGCGGAACTCGACGGTGAGATGGGCCAGGCGCACGTCGGCCTGCAGGCGCGCATGATGAGTCAGGCGATGCGCAAGCTGACCGGCGCGATCGCCAAATCGAAGACCATCGTCATCTTCATCAACCAGATTCGCGAGAAGATCGGCGTGATGTTCGGCAGCCCCGAGACGACGCCGGGCGGCCGGGCTCTCAAGTTCTACAGCTCGTGCCGTATCGACGTCCGGCGCATCACGCAGTTGAAAGAGGGAGACAACGTCATCGGAATGCGGATGCGGGCCAAGATTGTCAAGAACAAGGTCGCCCCGCCATTCCGTCAGACCGAGTTCGACATGCTGGGCGAATGCGGCATCAGTTACGAGGCCGATCTGATCGATCTGGCGGCGTCGTTCAAAGTCCTCTCACGCAGCGGCTCGTGGTTCATCTACGGCGACACGAAGCTCGGGCAGGGTCGCGACAAGGCGCGCAACTTTTTGCGGGAGCATCCCGAGATCACGGCCGAGCTCAAAGAGAAAGTCATGGAAGCGTACATCGCCGGCGGACAAGTCATGCCGGGCGGCGGCGGTGAGTGAGTGAGGCGCGCGGCAGGCAGTGATTTACCCACCCGCACTAACCCGAAGCGTGAGCGAGGGAGTGCGGGTGTGCGGATCGATTCCCTCGCTCACGCTTCGGGTTAGCGTGGTCACATGAGGTTGTTCTCCAAAGATGCTCGCGACGACCTGCCGCTGGCTCAGATTCGCCGTGCTGTTGATGCTGTATCAACAGCAACACGCGATCTCGGTTCAGGCACAAGACCCGGCACTGGCGTTGGAAGAGACGGTCGTCAAACTCGTCGAGCAGGTCGAGCCGTCCATCGTCAGCATCGCGCGGGTCAAGCCCGCTCCCCGCGACCCCGACTTCCAGCGACTGCCTCCCAACGAACGGATTCGTCGTGAGCAGGAATCGCCTCCCGCCGACAGCGAACATCCCGACTTCCAACCGAATGAGTTCGGTGCGGGAATCATCATCGCACCGCCCGACAACGACGAGCGGCTGGTGCTGACGAACTATCACGTCGTGCGCGGCGGGCCGGTGTTCCCCTCGAGCTCGACCGACGACAACACGTCGCTGGACATCCACTTCGCCGACCGACGCAGTTGCAAGGCGTCGATCATCGCGGCCGATCCGCGCAGTGACTTGGCGGTGCTGCACCTGCATCTGAAGGAAGCCGACATTCGGCCGACAGATCTGAAGCCGCTCGATTGGTCCACATCCCCATCAGCGCCGATCCGCAAGGGGATGTTTGTGGTGATGCTCGGCAACCCGCACGCCCTCGCGCGCGATGGCTCGGCCAGTGTGAGCTGGGGGATGGTGAGTAACATCGCGCGGCGTCCGCTGCCTCGCGCCGAAGACGACAAGTCGGCCGCCATTTTGTATCGGCTCGGCAACCTGTTGCAGATTGACGGTCGCCTGAACCTGGGAACCAGCGGTGGACCGGTCCTGGGGCTGAAGGGAGACCTCATCGGTTTGACGAC
>JAYUFF010000368.1:0-5752 GCA_043738825.1 Schlesneria sp. | reverse complement strand
TCTGTTCGTTTGATTGCCCTGATGACGGTTATATCTCTCCTCACGAGTAGTTCATGCTTTGCCGCCGACTCGCTCATCGTGCTGCCTCGCGAGGTGAAGTTGACCGGGCCGGAGGCTCGGCAATCGCTGTTGGTCGAGATGGCTGACGGGTCTCTCGTCACCGGGCCGGTGCGTGACGGGCTTTCGTTCGTGTCCGAGGACGAACGAGTGGCGAAGGTGGTCGAGGGGCGAGTCGTTCCGGTCGGGAATGGCTCGACGACGATCAAGGTCTCGGCGGACGGACAGACGGCGGCGACGAAGGTCACTGTCGAGAAGTTTGATGTCGCTCATCAATGGAGTTTCCGCAATCACGTTCAGTCCGTGTTGTCGAAGACCGGTTGCAACGGCGGTGCGTGTCATGGTGCTGTTGCTGGAAAGAGCGGCTTCAAGCTGTCGCTGCGAGGGTACGATCCCGAGGCGGACTACTTCGCGATCACGCGGCAATCACGCGGACGGCGCGTGGTGCCTCACGATCCGGGGCGCAGCCTGGTCCTCACCAAGCCAACGGGAGCCATTCCGCACAAGGGAGGGCTGCGGTTCTCGGAAGACTCGCACGAGTACCGCGTCGTTTCCGAATGGATCGCGCAGGGACAGGTCGCTCCGGCGGCGGACGATGCCCGGATCAAGCGGCTCGAAATTCTGCCGGAAGCCTCGCGGCTGAAGGCGGGCGTCGAGCAACCCATGATCGTGCGTGCTCACTTCTCCGACGGTCGTGTCGAAGACGTGACGCGCTGGGCCAAGTACACCTCGACCAACCACACGGTCTGTTCGGTCGATGATCGGGGGCTGGTGAAGGTTCTGGGGAGTGGCGAGGGAGCGATCGTCGCGTGGTATCTCGCACAGAACACGACGGCGACCGTGACGGTTCCGTATTCTCAGCCCGTTGCGCCCGAGACGTTCGCCTCTGCGAAGCGGGCCAACTTCATTGACGATCTCGTACTGGAGAAGCTGGTCGCACTCAACATGCCGCCGTCGCCCAGGTCCGACGACAGCGAGTTCCTGCGTCGAGTCTTCCTCGACACGATCGGCCTGCTGCCGACGGTGGACGAAACGAAAACATTCCTCGCCGACACCGATCCCGACAAGCGGGGCAAGTTGATCGAGCAGCTTCTGTCTCGGCCCGAGTTCGTCGACTACTGGGCCTATCAATGGTCGGACGTGTTGCTGTTGACGGGGAGCCGGCTGCGTCCCGAGGCGTTGAAGTCGTATTACAAATGGATTCGCGATCGCGTCGCCGAGAACGCGCCGTGGGATGAGTTTGCTCGCGGGATCGTTCTCGCGAAGGGCAGCACCATCGAAAACGGAGCGGCCAATTTCTACGCGCTGCATCAAGACCCGCAGGACATGGTCGAGACGGTCGCGATGGCCTTCATGGGGACGTCGGTTCAATGTGCCCACTGCCACGATCACCCGAACGAGAAGTGGACCAACGACGACTATTACGGGATGGTCAGCCTGTTCGCCCGCGTGCGAGGCAAGGGTTGGGGGGGCGACTTCCGCAGCGGAGACGGCAACCGCACGATCTTCCTCGCGGATCGGGGTGAGGTCTTGCAGCCCCGCACCGCGCGGCCTCAACCGCCGAAACCGCTCGATGGGGATGCGATCTCGTTCGACGATCCGGCCGACCGGCGCGAGCATCTCGCCAAATGGCTCACCTCGCCACAGAACCCGTACTTCGCGAAGGCCATCGTCAATCGAGTCTGGGCGAACTACATGGGTCGAGGTCTGGTGGAGGCGGTCGATGACATCCGCCTCACCAACCCGGCCAGCAACGACAAGCTACTCGTTCGGCTGGCCGAGGAACTCGTGCGGAACAAGTATGACCTCAAGAGCCTGATGCGCGCGATCCTGCAATCGGAAACATATCAGCGGTCGCACGCCGTGCTCAAGGAGAATGAAGCCGATCAGCGGTTCTACGCTCACAGTTATCCGAGGCGACTCAAGGCCGAGAGCCTGCTCGACGCGATCTCGCAGGTGACGGCGGTCCCCACGGCGTTCAAGGACCAACCGGCGGGGACGCGAGCGATGCAGCTTCCCGATGCCAGCGTCGCTTCGTACTTCCTCGACACGTTCGGCCGCCCCGAGCGGGTGCTCACCTGCACCTGCGAACGCTCCGACGAACCGACCATGACGCAGGTTCTGCACCTCACGAACGGCAAGACGATTCAAGAGAAGCTGGAGGCCAAGGAGAGCCGCATCGCGAAGTTCGTCGAAGCCAACACCCCCGACGCCGAGATCATCGACACCGCCTACCTGTCCGCCCTCGCGCGCTTCCCCAACGACAGCGAGAAGCAACGGCTCCTGAGCCTCCTCACCGAAACCCCCGCCGTCGAAAAACGCCAGGTCATCGAAGACCTCTTCTGGAGCATCCTCACGTCGAAGGAGTTCTTGTTCCAGCATTGAAACCGGCTCGGTATAAAGGCCTGTCGAATAATGTTGCCGTAGGGTGCGTGAAGTCTTCGGAACGCACCGGTTGAAAACCGCTACTCCGATCTTGGTGCGTTCCGAAGACTCCACGCACCCTACTTGCCGTCAGGGAGTCACCATGAGCATGACGTTGGATCAGGCACTGCTTGGCGTCGAGTTGGAATCCGGACGGACCTACCGTTGCCGGGTCGGTGATGTCCGCGTGGAACTGCGAGTGTTCCCCGCTGAGGAGCCGTTCGATTTGACTGCCGACACAATGTTCGACCCGTGGACTGAACTTCCCCGGCCACAACCCGTCAAACGGGGGCACGTCCGCCAAGGCATTCTGCCGCCGCCCGATGTGCCGATCATGCCGGTGGAGGATGACCACGAATGATCTACGAGAGTCCGCACACCACGGCACCGGTCGATCAGGGCGACATCATTGATGTCTGCCCCATCGCTTACGTTGACCACTTTGATCAAACTCGACCGGACGACGTGGAGTGGGAGTTCGCCACCAGTCGCATCATCGTCCTCACGCAGACATGTGACCTGGCGAACCAGAAGACTCGGCATGTGACCGTGGCCATCGCGATGGATGCCGTGCAATTGGTTCAGCAAGGGCTGCTCAAAGCGGCAGACATCCGTGGGCCGATCCGTGCGGGCCGTGTCTTCGGTTGGTATTTCCTCCCGAAGAATGCGGAGTTGAGTCTGCCGGAAATGATCGTGGACCTCCGGCAACTGCACACCGTGCCGCTCGATTTGCTGACGGGATTGTGCGAACAGAATCGTCGTCGCGGTCGCCTCACGGGTCTCTATCGAGCACACCTCGGCAAGCATTTTGGCGATACCTTCGGTCGCATCGGACTGCCCGAACCGTACGAGTCAGAGTGATATCGCAAAAGAACACTGGCAAGCGAAGCCCCTCGCCAGCGCCACCCAACCGCCATGAAGTTCCTTCTCTTTCTCAGACACATCACGGTCGCGGTGGTATTTGGTTGTGCTGCGACGTGGCTGGTGTGGCCGTTGGTTGAACCGCAGCCTCGTTCCGTTTTCACGTTTCCCGGCGTCGTGCGGAAGTTCTGTCAGTTCCATCCCAACGGCAAGTGGCTGATCATCGAGACGTTCTCGCGGAAGGAGCGGGGCTCGTTTGACGAATGTGAACGGGCTTGGCGGTACGTCAATGTGGAGACCGGACACCAAGACGGTTTTTACCGTCTCGAAGATGAGGCGGGATCCAGCCCTTTCGCGGCGTTGGCATCCAATGGCCGGCTCACATTCATCGAAGAACGAATTTGGGACCACGATGACCGCCAAGAATTTCTGACCGTTGTGACGGCACTGAACGAAGAGTCGCTCGCCGCCGAACGGCTGGTTCAGATTTCTAATGGAGGCTACTCCGTGTATTCGGACCACAGACTTTCACCGGATGGGAAATGGCTCGTGGTCCCGCCACGCGAACCGACTCCCGAACCGACGGACAATGCTTTTGCCATGACAGGCCACCCACCCGAGGCCGCCCGGTACATCCCTGACGAGGACGAACCGATCACCCCTGTGCTTCCACTCGGAGCTGATCTGTGCCTGATCGACCGCAGCCACGGATGGTTTCCGGACGCTCGATTCACGTTCGAGTACGGCGCGTGGTTGGATCGTCAATGGAATGACCCGCAGATCGCCTTCTCGCCCGACGGCGACTTGATGGCCGTGACCATTCCGTGCCAGAAGGTCTGGAGCCTGCGGGACGACCTCATCCAAGTCTGGGATCTGAATGAAAAGAAACTGCTGCACACATTGACTGGCAGCGACGGCATCGTGCAAGCGGTCTGGTTCGATGTGGATGGCCAGACGCTCTGCGCCGAGGTCGTGCCGAACGGTGTTCTCAATGAGGACGAACCTCTTGATTACGGGCCTTGGGTGCCCCGGCAATTTGAAGTTCGGTACGATTGGAAATCAGGGGACCGCAAGTCCGCCACCAAGATCAAACACACGACACTTGATCGAGCCGACGGCTGGCAACTGATCCAACGCTTCCCTGAAACTTTCTCGTTCACCGATCCGCCGAGTCCCATCGAAGTCTTGGCACCCGGCGGACGGAGATCGTGCGCGTTGCCAGGCGAGTACACGGACATGCCAACAGTATGCCGTTTCGTTCCGGGCACAAACCTCATTGAACGATCGTCGTATCAACTTCCAAAGCAGCCTCTCTTGAGAACGATCGGGATTCGTTTTCCCTGGCTGAGTCCACTCTTTGTGCATTTTCTTCACGACGAGGATCGCGACAAACATCCGGGCAAACTTCAGATCGTCGATCGTCGCAACGGTGCGTCTGTTTGGCATTCATCGTGGAGCTACAACGAGCAAATGGGCGACCGCAGTGCCGGGCAAGGCTTGTGGCTGATCGATCCTCACCCGCACGCGGTCTCGCGAGACGGCAAGCTGCTGGCGGAGGGAACGTGCGATGGTTACTCGACCACGTTTCGCTTCTGGGACTTGTCACAGCGCCACTGGCCAGCCCGGTTCGCAAACGGTCTCGGCCTGCTCGTGGCCGCCGCGTATTGTTACTTCCGGCGCAGACGGCATTCACAAACATCGGTCCCCTCGGAATCGTCCAGTCCCGTAGGACCGGTTCCACCGGTCTTTCCGGGCAGGGCTATTCACTGAGAAGTTTGGCCGATGGAACCGGCCCTACACGTCTGGTACGAGTGCGGCTTGGTTCGCAAGCAACCGTAATAGGTTGTCGATGTTCGTACCAGAGACGTTTCATGTCAGAAGAAAGCGCCACCATTTCAACGGAGACACCTCAACCTGTGCCACTCTACGCCGTTAACCCTTTTTTATGTTGCGTCGCAGTTGTTTTGCCAGTTCGATTTCGGCCTTCGTTGCGTGTCTGATTTGGGGGACTCCGATCGCGAGTTCTTTTTTTCGTTTGCGGGGATAATTCCGGCTGGTTTTGCTGTGGCGTTGGTACGTGTCGATGAGGGCGGTTCGCAATCGGTCTCGCAGGCGGCATTCTCGTTGAACCGGGTGCATGTCGTCGCGCATCGTTCGTCGAAAGGCGCGGAGCACCTGAGCGACGCTGAGGCGCCTTGGCGGAAGATGCGCGTCTTGGAATTGGGCGAGCGTATCGAGCGTCATGGTCCATCATCCCAGCAGCGACCAGTGAAGTTCCAGCAGTGCATGTTCAGCCCGGTGGCTGCGCAGCTTGCGGCAGTCGAAGGTCTGCTTGAGGCTTCGATAAAACAGTTCGATCCCCCAGCGCCGGGAATAGAGCGTCAGCACCTGCTGATCGGTGAGTCGCGCA
>JAYUFF010000367.1:0-15377 GCA_043738825.1 Schlesneria sp. | reverse complement strand
TCGCCTTCGCCTCTTTCTTCACCTCACCGGCATGAGACAGCCGCAGGTAGTTCGACAGCGTGAGAGCCGAAGCCCCGAGCACGCCCACTCGCAGAAAGTCACGTCGGGCAACACCATCACAGGTTCGATGCAGAGCCATAATTCAGTCCCTTTCGTAGAGCAGAAACAGCCATCTATTGAATGAAACAATTCCAGGTTTGTCTTCGTTTAACCGCGTGGGCAACGCCCCGCGCGTCGATAGCGTGGCGACCGTCATACGCGCGGGGCGTTTGCCCACGCGGTTAAACGAGTCGCTCGTCCTTGCAGCGATCCGCCGCCTCGTCAGTGATTGACAATGAACTCCTTGGTGTTGATGAGCGCCCAGAGCAAGTCCTTCGCGCCGCGCGCCGGATCGCCCGTCTCCTCGAAGTACTTGGCCGCCCGTTCGGATTCGGAGGCCGTCGGGTAGCGGCTGAGCGACCGGAGGTAGGCTTGCTGGACGACGGCCTTCACGTCGAACGGCACGGCGGGCTTCTCGGCAGGTACGTCAGCTTTGGCCTGTTCCAGTTCCTGTTCGCGTTTGGCAAGCTCCTGTTTCATCGCCACGATCCGCGCGGGCTTGCCGTCGTTCTCCTCGACCCTGGCCAAACGCCGTTTCAGTTCTTCAACGCTTGCTTCCGCCAGCTTCTTGACCTGGCGCTGCTTGAGGATTTGGTCCGCCGCCTTGGCGTCCTTGGCTGGCTCACCGCGCTTCGTGACCTGATCGACCCACTTCCCCTTCTGTCCGATCATGTCCAAGACTTCTTGATCGTTCTGAAGGAAAACGGTTTGCAGCAGGCTCGATTCGGTCGAGCGGTCGCACTCGCAATTGCTGTCGCGGATCGAGCGGCCGAAGACGGAGAGAGCGTAGTTGGTCTTGTTCTTGCCGTTGCCGTTTGGGTTGTAAGAAACGATCGGATCAGCGATCGCCCGGTCCTTGACCGAGGTCTGCCACTTGGCCGCTTCAAAGTCACTCATCGTCGCCAGCTTGACGGCATCGTAGGCGACTTCGGCGGGCAACCGACGAGGGACCGCGCGAGCGAAGTTGTGTTCGTCGTGGCGGTTGGTGTCGTTCGGCTGGAAGCTGAGTTGATAGGTCCGGCTGTTGGCGATCTCGCGGTGCAACCACTTTAAGTTGTAGCCACTCTCGCGGAACGCATCGGCCAGATAGTCGAGCAGCGCATCGTTGCTCGGCGGATTCGCCAGGCTGAGATCATCGGTCGGCTCGACGATCCCCACGTTGAAGTATCCCGACCAGATGCGGTTCACAATGGCGCGGGCGAAGTACGGGTTGTCCTTGTGTCGCAGCCAGTCCATCAGGGCGTGGCGCGGGTCTTCCATGTCACCGATCTGAACTTCCTCGCCACCCAAAATCTTGGCCGTTCGTCCCGCCACGACCTGCGGTCGCTTGGCGTTGTCCTTGGTCGGTTTGCGTTCCGCTTGCTTGTTCTGGCGAGTGGGAGGGGGGACGAACAGTTCGTTGAACGGAACGACTTCACCCTTGTTGAGGTGTTCCAACAAAACCCTCCTCAAATCTTTGTTCCCCGGCAACTTCTTCAGTTCTTCTGCATTGACGTCGATCTTGGCGAGGATCACCTTCTCTTCGTCGTTGGTTCCCGGCGCGTTGCCGCTTTTCAGGCGGCTGAAGAACTCCTTGAAGCGGTCGAAGTCGTCCTTCGTCCACTGGTCAAACGGGTGCTTGTGACACTGAGCACACTGGATGCGAATGCCCATGAACGTGTAGGCGAACCCCATTGCGCGTTCTTCCGGTTTCTGAAACTCGCGGCGAGCCCAGTACGTGGTGAGTGACGGCTGCTCGGCGAAACTTCCCTTCACGTCCTTGTGATGATAGCCGCTCATCCGCTCGCAGTACTGAGTGTACGTCTCGCCTTCCCGACGGCTGACGGCGAGGACGATCCCTTCCATCATGTCGTCGTAGGGCATGTTCTGTTCGACGCGGACTCGCAGCCACTCGTACCAATCGGACGCGAGACGGTCCCGAGAAATGTCGGCCTTCTCGGCGTTGTTGAGTTTGCCCGCGTTGTTACCCGTCCAATCGGCGAAGTGGGTCGCCCACCAGGCGGCATAGGCGGGGCGTTCGAGCAACTCGTCAATCTTCTTCGCCCGCTTGTCGGAAGTCTGGTCGATGAGGAACGCTTCGACTTCGGCAGCGGTCGGAAGAGTCCCGATCATGTCGAGGCTCACGCGGCGAAGGAACTCGGCATCCGTGGCCACTTCAGACTGAACGATGCCGACCTTGCGCAGCTTCTGCACGACGAGTTCGTCGATCTTGGTTGGCGTCGGGACGGAAGGATAGTTCGGGCCAAACTTGTCGCTGACGGGGAGCATCACTGGAACGGGGACGACTCCATTGTCGTAGAAGGCGACAACATGCGAGTCACCGGGACCGGTCGATGTTGCCAGCCCGGTATCGTCGATGGTGACGATCGTGTCGTTGTTCGAGCGGAAGCGGCAGAGCGGCGTCACGTCTTCACGTGTACCACTCGACCAGACGGCCGTTGCCTTGAGTTGGAAGGTCTCACCCTTCTGCTTCGCGACGATCTCCGTCGGCGCAATTTCAAGCCGTACAAAATCGGCCGACTCGCTGGTGAGGGGCTTCGCGCCCCCTTCCAACCACTTGACCAGCACTCGGTGCTGCCACGTTCCTTCCTTCAGTCGCGTCCCGCCTTCATGCGGCACGACTTGCAGCGGCTTCGTCAGCATCAGGCTCTCGTGGATGTTGGCCGAGTTGATGCGCGGTTGCTTGTCCTTGTCACCCTTGGCGAGGGCGTCGTGATCGGCCTTGAAGTCGTAGCCAAACAGCGACAGCCGGAAGCCGCCCTGGCCCTGGAACGACCCGTGACAGGCTCGCCCGTTGCAGCCGAGCTTGCCCATCAGCGGCACGACGTGCTGCCGGAAATCGGGCGTCTCCGTGATCGCTTCGTTCGCGAAGCGTTGATCGAGTCGCAGTACGTCGTCAGCGGCAGAGGCCGCAGCAACACAGGCGACTTGCAGGCCGAGTGAGGCCACCAGTCCCAGACTCAGTCGCTGCCAGGCAGTTCGTTGCATGAGGTTCCTTTCGTCTGATGATTCGTCCCCGGCATCGTCATCCAGGGCGTTGTTGATTTACTTGTTCTTCGACTCTTTGAGCGAAGGCTTGGCCTCGCTCTGGTCCTTGTTGTTTGTTGTTCGTTCGACCGGCTTGGCGATGGCGTTTTCCTCGCCCTTCTTCACCGGCTTCACCTTGGCTGTCGGCTTGCTCGACTGCGCGGAACGCTTGACGGCGGCCAACTCCTTCTCGGCGATGTCATCCAATTTCGTCGAGAGTTCGCCAATGGTCTGGTCGAGTTTTTCGACGCGCCTCTGCAACCGTTCACGTTCGGCCTTGCGCTCGGCCAGCGTCAGCTCGACCCGCTCACGAACGGCGGCCTTGAGTTCGGCTTCGAGCGCCGGGTTGTCCGACATCGTCAGGCGAGCGGCCAGTAAACGGATGCGAGAATCCATCTTCCAAAGAGCAAGTGCGGAATCGTGCTGTTGCGAGTTCTTGGGCTTCATCGCAGCCAGTCGTTCAACGTCACGATTCAATTCAACGACGGCAGCGAGATATTCGGTCGGGTTGTTCTGCTTGAGGTTCGTCAGCAGCGTCGCCAGCTCGGGATGGTTCTCTCCGGCGAAGGCGATGGCCGTGGCCTCGCGCTCGGGAGTGATCTTCGTTGCCGCCGCATGGGCTTTCCCGCTGGCAACGTTCCGCTCGGGCTTGGCACTCTGACTGGCCTTGCCCTCAGCGGGTGTTTGGCCGTCTGCGAGGATGAAGCGCGACGGTGCGAGCGCACAGGTGAGCATCAGCCCCGCCGAACCGAACAGACTCAGCCATCGCCAGCCCTGCGCCACGATCAGTTCTCCTGCAATTCTTCGGTGGGCTTGCCCTGCTCCAGGGAGACGGCGGCGAACAGCCAGTTGGGGACCGCGACATCAGGATTCGCTTCGGCCACTTCAACATCCGACTCGTCGGCATCCGTCTCGACTGCTGAAGAACCAATGCGCCACAGTGAGACCAACTCGGAGGCCGACCGGTCCACTCGGGCCAATTGATCCTGACGAGGGCCGTTTGGTCCGAGTGACATCGCCGCCAGAAGACACGCCGCCGCAGTCGTCGCACCAGCCAGAGCCAGCCACGAACCGCGAGGCGTTGTCTTGGCAGACCGCACGCCGGGAGTTGTCACTACCGCGACATCGGCCACGGCGGATTGAAGAGTCATTGTCAATCGAGTCGCTTCCGCCACCGCTTCACACGCAGCAGAGTCGGTGGACAATCGTTCCTCGAACGCGAACTGCTCGCTCTCGGGGAGTTCGCCGAGGACGTACTGAACCGCCAGCCAATTCAGTGAGTCGCGGTCTTGAGTGTCGTCTGTGTGACTCGTCATGATTCTTGCTATTACTTTCGAGGGTCTCGTTCCCACCACTTCTGCAACCTTTCCATCGCCAATCGCATTCGAGTCAGCACGGTCCCGAGCGGCACGTTCAACTCATCCGCGATCACGGCGAAGGTCTTGTCCTCGTACATCCGCTGCCGCAGCACGTGTTGTTGGTCGTGAGGCAGCTCGGTCAGTAACTCCTTCAATTTCGCCACATCTTCGCGTCGCACCAGTTCGTCGTGCGAGGTTGGATTTGCCGGGAGCAAGTCTCGGCGAGCCGTGTATTTTTTGAGCGTCCGGCCTTGCAGAGCCTGCCGCCGTCGGAAGGCCATCGCTTCGTGAAACCCGACCTTGAACAACCAGCCTTTGATCGTCTCGACCCGCGCCTCGTGACCCGCTTCCAACAGGCGACCAAACGTCGCCTGAGCCACCTCTTCCGCCGCGTGGCAATCTCGCAGCACACCGATCAAAAACGCCAGCAACTCGCGGAAGTGAACCTCGTACAGCTCCCGAACGGTTTCGAGCGGCAACCGTTCCCGAGCAGCAGCGCGTTCTCGGCCAGGCACCTCCGTGGGGAGCGGCTGTCCCGAATCCACCGGGTCGCCGTCTTCGCTCGCCAACGTCCACCCCCGTAACTTTCAAACGAGACGCCTGTCCAGATGAGGCGGGCCGCCAAGTTATTCTCGTGAAATTTGTCACGGCCCCAAAAAAACACCCCGGACACCACTGAGGATGTCTGGGGCGCAAGGTCGCGTCAATCGGACGAGTCCGCGATTCGGTCAGGCTTTCGCCTTCAAGGTGTCGCGAATCTCAGTCAGCAATGCCTCGGTGGGAGTGGGGCCGGGCGGCGAAGCGGCGGCTTCCTTGGCCTGCATCATGGAGAGCAACTTGTTGACCGGCTTCACGACCAAGAAGAACACAATGGCCGCCACGATCAGAAAATTGATGGTCGCGCTGATGATCAGCCCGATGTCAAACACCCAGACCTGCAGCGCCACGTCAGGCTTGTCGCTGCCCGACATCAACTTGATGAGCGGCTCGACAAATCCTTTTGTGAAGGCCTCCACAATTTTGCCGAAGGCCGCACCGATGATGACACCGGTCGCCAGATCGACGACGTTCCCTTTGAGGATGAACTTCTTGAATTCCTGAATCATGCCCATGGATCGACCTTTCACAACACGAAGAACAGATGTCTCACACAACCCGAGCCATCACCGTGATACGGGAGCCCCGCCGCCGGCCGTCACGGGGCGAGCTTGAGTCGGCAGCGACTTGAGCAGCGATTGCAGCCGCTCGATGTCGGCCAACTCGGACTCGACATCGACGTTGGATTGTTCGAGGCATCCCTGCTGGATCGCGCCCCGTCCACTGGCCTCCGGTTCGCCGAGTTCCGCCGCACCAGAGGCTTCGGTGGCCGCGAGCAAAGTCGAGCCAACGGTCCGCAGTCGTTCGGGGCAGGCAAACCGCGCGAGTTGCAGGCGGCCCACAGACTGCGGATCGGTACCGGCCACGCGCAACACGAGCACCTCGCCACGCGCCGTGATCTGAATCTCTTGAGCGTCGTCGGGGATCGAGACGGGTGGTTGCAGCACGGCCGAGCCATCCACAACGGACAAACTCAATCGTCGCTGTGCGTCGAGCACGATCGCACCGCAGCGAGAATAGACCTGCTTCTCGTTCGAGCTCACCACGAAGAACCCATCGCCGTCGATCGCCAGATCGAGCGGTCTCGCGGTCTCTAGCAACGGCCCTTGTTTCAGGACCAACAACGGAACGGCCAGTCGGCAACCTTCGACCTGAATCGAAGTGAGCTTCGATGGACGAGTCGCATCGTCGCGAGCGGCCTCGGCGTTCGCTTCGTCATCGCCGCTCGAGCCATACGCGTCCACGAGATGCCAGCGGATGCGCTTGAAGCCGGGCGTGATCGAGTTGGCGACGTTGTGCCTCGACAGCGACAGCGCTTGCTCCACAGCCGCCAGCGTGGGAGTCCAATCGGGGAACGGGTGGCGTCGCGATTGAAACGTTGGCTCGGCGGAAACTTCCCTGGCGCGCAGGGCCACGCGCGCGGGTGGCGTCGCCGGAACATCGGCCTTGTGCAGCGCACGCGGCAGCGATCGCAGTTGCTTGCGGACTTGCAGCAGATCGCGCACGACACCGGCCGGGATCGACTTCAACTCGTCGTACCAGATGTCTCGTTCTTCGCGAGACGATCCGAGCAGTTCCTCCTCAATCACGCGCCGGACAGCGTTGTCATCAATGCTGGCGGGTGGTCTCTTGGATGCCGCATCGTCGTCGGCCAACAGCGTCGCCTCGTGAGGATCGGGGACCGGTTGTGGGCGAGACGACTGGGACGGCACGCCCTCGTTCTCGCCGTCTTGCCGGATTTGCAACGCGGGCAGAATCGGTCCCATTCGTTGCAATGGGCCGAAGCCTTCGAGGACACGCGGAATCGCCGACGGCCCGTCATTGTCGCGCGGCATCAGCGGTGGCCCCGGCTTGGGATACCCCAAGGGACGCGAGTCGGCGGCCAGTCTCTGAAACCGCGCCTCAAACTGCCGCTGCAGAGCGTAGTGTCCCACGACCGAAGCCAGCAGCGCCAGCGATATCACAGCGCCGGAGTGGCGTCTCCATCCCATCGTCGACTCCTTTCGACGGTTGTTTGCCGACCGATTCCCTGACAGCAATCGAATCGCATCCTTGCAGTCGGCAAACTTCCATGGCGGGGCGGGACGTTAGTCAAAAGAGCAAAGTTCGGCAAGCCGCAGTCACACCGGTGGACCGCCCGTGGGGAGCGAGGGGTCGGGGCTGCTTCTACCGTGATGGTTCGGTCACTGAGTTGAGTGCAAAGTGAGAAGTGAGAAGTGATCAGTGCAAAGTACAAAATGAAAAGCGTCCCGTTTCGTCGCCCAAGGGAATGGAGCGACCGTCGGACAACAGGTCATGTCCGCAGTTCGCATTGGGAACAGGCTCTGCTTCGCTCCCACTTTGCACTTTGCACTGATCACTTTTCACTTTGCACTCATCCCTTCACCCCAAACCGTCACAGTAGACCCGACCCCGGACAGCGCTCAATGTCCCGTGCAAAAGACGACTCGCTTGAACGGTCCCTCCCCCTGTGAGAACATGCCGCCCCTACTTGTTCCGGCCTCGCGAGAGAACTGCCCACCAACATGCCCGACCAATCAATTGCCTCGCCCCTTGTCGGGGTCATCATGGGAAGCAAGTCCGACTGGGAGACGATGCGGCATGCGGCCGATGTCCTCACCGAGTTCTCCGTGCCTCACGAATGCCGTGTCGTGTCGGCTCACCGCACTCCCGCCCTGATGTGCGAATACGCTGGCACGGCGGAGGCACGCGGGTTGGAGGTCATCATCGCGGGAGCGGGTGGCGCGGCGCATCTCCCCGGCATGGTCGCCTCGCAAACCGTGCTGCCTGTGCTGGGAGTGCCTGTGCAGAGCAAGGCTCTCAGCGGATTGGACTCGCTCCTGTCGATCGTGCAGATGCCGGGCGGCATCCCGGTCGGAACGCTGGCCATCGGCGAAGCGGGTGCGAAGAACGCGGCCCTGCTCGCCGTGCGAATTCTCGCCACGACGCGGCCCGAGTTGCGAGCCAAGCTGCACGACTTCCAACAGCGTCAGGAAGCCCGCGTGCTGGGAGAGTCGCTCCCGTGATCAGAGCACATTAAAAACTAGCCCGACGCGCGAGCGAGGGCTTCGCCATCATCGAAGGTTCAGCCCTCGCTCGCGCGTCGGGCTAGTTTTTTACGGACAAAGCGGGTTTTGAAATGCGATGTAACGAAATCCTTCCTGGAGCAACTCTGGGTGTGCTTGGCAGCGGTCAGCTCGGCCGAATGTTTGCGATTGCCGCGCGGCGGTTGGGCTATCGCGTCCACGTCCTCTCGCCTGACGACGACACTCCCACCGGACAGGTCGCGGACTTGGAGGTGCGAGCCGATTACCTCGACCTTGATCGCGTGGCCGAATTCGCGCGCGGCGTCTCGGTCGTGACGTTCGAGTTCGAGAACGTTCCCGCCGAGACGACCTCGATCTGCGAACGCTTCGCGCCGGTGCGGCCAGCGGGTTCGGTCCTGTTCACGTCGCAGAACCGTCGCCGTGAGAAGACCTACCTGCGCGAGGCCGGTCTCCCCGTGACGCCGTTCGTGGCAGTCGAGAGTGCCGAGCAACTGCTCGCCGCGCTGAATGTGCTCGGCGCACCGGCCGTGCTGAAGACTGCCGACTGGGGCTACGACGGCAAGGGACAGGTTGTCATTCGAGCGGTGGATGAGGCCCCCGCCGCATGGCAGAAGCTCGGCGCGCCGCAGGCGATCCTCGAAGCGTTCATCGACTTCGAGAGCGAGTTGTCCGTCGTCGCCGCGCGCGGACTGACGGGCGATTTCGCGAGCTACGGCCCGATCGGCAACTCGCACAGCCATCACATTCTCGACGTGTCGGTCTGCCCCGCGCGAGTCCCTTCGTCCGTCGCGAGTGAAGCGGTCGAGATCGCCCGCGCCGTGCTGGAGAAGCTCGACGTGATCGGCGTGCTGTGCGTCGAGTTCTTTCTGACGCGGGATGGCCGACTACTGATCAACGAGACCGCGCCGCGGCCTCACAACTCCGGACATCTCACGATCGATGCTCACGTGACCTGTCAGTTCGAGCAGCAGGTCCGCGCGATCTGCGGGCTGCCGCTCGGTTCGAGCGAACAGCGCACACCCAGCGCGATGGCCAACCTGCTCGGCGATTTGTGGGAGGCTTCCGACGCGACGACTTCGCGCGAACCGAACTGGCCCGCCGTGCTGAGTCACCCGAACGTGAAGCTGCATCTCTACGGCAAACGCGAGGCCCGCGCTGGCCGGAAAATGGGACATCTCACGGCTCTCGCCAGCAACGTGGACGAAGCCGAACGAATGGCGAGAGCCGCCCGCGACGCGATCGCCTCGACTTAGGGTGGGACAAGCTCGCTTCGAGCGCCGGCCCACCATTGTCGCGACGAATGCCGGTCTGGTGGGCCGGCGCGGCGAAGCGCCGCTGGTCCCACCCTACAAGTCTGCAAACTCCCCTTCGTGATCGACGGGCCTCCGCCTAGAATCCGCGTCCGGCTCGATCCGATGGACCTGATCGAGAATTCGGAGCACCTTTCAAAACTAGCCCGACGCGCAAGCGAGGGCTGGGCGAACGGTGTTCGTGAAGCCCTTGCTTGCGCGTCGGGCTAGTGGTTCAAAGATGGAATAACGATCTCGATGGGAACTCAGTCATGCACGGATGCGACTGGCGAGTGGTGCGAGGTTGGGTCGGAATGGCCTGCGTGCTGGCAGTGGCTTACGCCCTTTCGACGGCGACAGCGCGCGGGGCCGATGTGCCGAAGAGTTGGCTGGATGACGCCGCGCTGCACGATGTGCAGTTCGTCGGTTCCAAGATCGGCTACGCGGTCGGAGCACACGGTGCGATCCTGAAGACCGGCGATGGCGGTCGCTCTTGGCAACTCGTTCCGAGCGGCACGACCAGTTCGCTGCACAGCATCTGCTTTCTGACCGATCAGGTCGGTTGGGTCGCCGGTCGCGAAGTGGTTCCGTTCGCGGGACTCGATGCGGGAGTGTTGCTGTTCACCGAGAACGGCGGTCAGACGTGGCAGCCGCTCGCACGCGATCAGCTTCCCGCGCTGAGCTTCGTCAAATTCTTTGGCCTCGAAGAGGGCGTAGCCGTGGGCCAGCCGTCGGCCTCGTCACCGTCGGGCATTCTGAAAACGAGCGACGGCGGCAAGTCGTGGCAGCCCGTGGCGGGGACGGTCGCTCATCCGTGGCGAGCCGCCGCGTTCCTTGACAGCGAACTGGGAATGGTCGGAGGACACGAGGGCCGGCTGTCGTTGATCGCGGGTGAGCAACTGCTCGCCTCGAAGCTGCCGCCGCAGGGACTCCGTTCGATTCGCGCGGTCGCGCTGCAACACGACGACACGGGGTGGATCGCGGGCGATGGCGGTCTCGTGCTGAAGACGAGCAGCGGCGGTGTCGTCTGGGAATCTCCGTCGGTGATGCTTCCCGAGGAGCTGCGCAACGGCATGGACTTCCGCGCGGTCGAGATGCGCAAGGACAGCGTCTGGCTGGCCGGATCGCCCGGCAGCGTGATCTGGCACAGCCCGAATGGAGGCCGCAGTTGGCAGCGGCAGTGGACGGGCCAGCCCTCACCGCTGCACGCGATTCGATTCTCGAACGACGCGCAGGGTGTGGCCGTTGGCGACTTCGGCGTGATCGTGCGCACCGAGGATGAAGGCCGAACATGGCAGACCGTGCGCGGCGCGGATCGCCGCGCGGCGGTCTTGTCGATGCAGGCTCGCCCGTCGCAAGTCGCGTCGTCGTGGGTGGCCAAACTGTCGGGAGAGCAGGGCTATCGGAGTGCCGTCTGGATTGCGAACCGGCAGGACGTGGGTGAGACCGCACAGTCGAACAATCTCGATTCGCGATTGACGACAGCCGTCGAACGCTGCGGCGGGAATGCCGCCGAGATTCATTGGCAGCTTCCCGTGACCGTGCCCGGCCTGGAGTTCGCGTCCGACAAGCTGAAGGCCGATTGGCAGAAGCGGACGGAAGGAAAGCTCGGCCCGACGCTGATCGGGACGTTGGTGAGGCAACTGCGCACGTGGCGGCCGAGCGTCGTGATCCTCGATCAACCGGCAAAGGATGACGCGGCGAGTCAACTGCTGTTCGATGCGGCTCTGCTCGCGATCGAGCAGGCGGGCGATGCGACTCGCTTCATCGAACAGCGCGAGTTGACCGGCCTCTCCTCGTGGAAGGTCGATCGTGTTTATTTGCGACTCGCGGCGGGCGGGACCGGCGACGCGATCGTCGAACTCGACGAGTACCTGCCGACTCGCAAGACGACCGTGCGACTGGCGGCGTCGGCGAGCGATTCGTTGCTCCGCTCGGGCGGCTCCGCAACGGCAGGCAACTCGGGATCGCAGAGGCTGGCGTTTCGCTGGATCGGAGTCGATGGCCGACCGGCGTCCGATGCGACCGTCGCGCGAGACTTCTTCGCGGGACGGTCGCTCGCACCGGGATCGGCCGCGCGGCGTGAGCTCACTCCGCTCGATGAGACCGATCTCGAACGGAGGCAGAAGCTGGCGCAGCGGCAGCGCAACTTTGCGGCGCTGATACAGAAGTCGCTCGACGATCCGCGCATTGCGGGACAGATGCTCGCGCAGATCGGCGGTCTCGTCGAGGGGATGGATGCGCAGCAGGGAGCCGAGTTGCTGCGAGGACTCGCGGCCGAGTACCGCGCGCGGTCGCTGTTGGAACTCGTCGAATCGACCAATGTCGAGTTGATCCGCCGCTATCCGCAGGAGCCGGTCGCACTCGATGCGATGCGGTGGCTGATGCAGTTTTGGACCAGTCAGGAAACGGCGTGGCAGCGGACTCTGGCGATGACAAACAACACGCTGCAAGCGGCCAGCGATCCGCAGTCGAATGCCAAACAACTGCAACAGGCTGCGGCCACGCTGGCGGGCGGCAAAGGTGGCGTCACGACGGCCGACTATCAGACGGAGGCTCCGGCGATCAAGTCGAACACGAACTCGGGCAACTTGAAACGCATGGGCGTGCAGCTCGATTTCGACAAGCCCGGGCAGCCGCGCGACAAGCCGAGAAGTCCGGCTTTCGGAAAAGCCGGACTTCAGAAGGGACCGCGCGGGGCTGCGGACTCGACTCGCATGAGTCTCGCGGCCCAAAACAACTGGCGATCCGAGGCGGTTCGCGACTGGCATTCGCGCGCGGCCGATCTGGCGAAGCAGTTGGAGGCTCAATCGCCGTCGCTGTTTCAGACGCCCGAAGTTCAATTTCCGCTCGGGGCGTTGCGGCGAGTCCGCAGTTCGGCGATGCAGTCGGATGCGATCTATCGCAACTTCCTCACCAAGGCGACGGATGACGGGACACGCTCGCTCGCGCAGCGCGAGTTGTGGGCGGGACAGTTCGCGACGGCCGAGGCTCCGCGCGCGATGGCCGTCTGTCGTCGAGCGAACGTGAAGCCGAAACTCGATGGAGTCTTGTCCGACCCCTGCTGGCAAGTCTCGACCGAGTTGATGCTGACGCGCGCGCCGGTCCTCGACGACAACCCGTCCGAACCGGAGCGGACCGCGTCGCTGGTGATGCTCGCCTACGATGCCGAGTTCCTGTACATCGGCCTTAGCGTGCCGAGGCTCGACGGCGCGCCGCTCGATCGCCCCGAGAGCAAGGGGCGCACGCACGACGCCGATCTCAGCCGACACGACCGCGTCTCGCTCTGCCTCGACATCGACCGCGATTACACGACGTGGTACGAGTTCCAAGTCGATCAACGCGGCTGGACCTCTGAAAGTTGCTGGGACGACCGCCGTTGGAACCCGACGTGGTACGTGGCCACGGATGCGGAAGACTCAGCGTGGCGGATCGAGGCGGCGATTCCGTGGGCTGAGTTGACGCCAACGCCTCCGCAGCGCGGCACGATCTGGAGCGCCGCCGTCACCCGCACGACGCCGACCGTCGGGATGCAGGCGTGGGTCCACCCGGCCCTCTCGCGACCTCGACCGAGTTCGTTTGGCCTCGTCCGGTTTGAGTGAGGGCAATCGCCTTTGGTTGTTCTGGGGCTGGGATGCCACGGTCACGGAGCTTCGACGTGGCCGTGTGAGGAAGTGAAGTCTGATTCCCAATCTCACGGCCACGTCGAAGCTTCGTGACCGTGGCACCCCAAGTACTCCAGGATCAAAAATATTCCAGAATCAAAATGGGCGATGGCCCTGGGAGCGAATGAATCCAGACTTGGATTTCATCTTCCGGTCCATCATCTTCTGGTTCTGTTCGGTTGCGGCTGAGCCACGGTGTGTGACTCGCCCGTTGCGTTCACAAACCACGAACGGTCCCTCGTGTCGGAGCATTGCCATGCGCATCGGTCACTCGCAGGTTGACTCGCAGTTGGGGGACTTTGCTGGCAACCTCGCCAAGGTGGTCGCCGGCATGGAACGGGCCGAACGCGAGCGGGTCGAGATCGTCAGCTTCCCCGAGTGCTTTTTGACGGGCTATCCCGACACCGAAGAATTGGCTCGGCGGGATGCATTCTCCATCGACTCGGCCCAAGTGATGCGAGTGCTCGATGCGACGAGCCGGTTTGAACCGGTGCTGATCGTCGGCTTCAACGAGGTGCGCGGGCCGGACCTCTACAACACGGCGCTGGTCGCGCACAAGGGACACCTGCTGGGGTGCTACAGCAAATGCACCGCATACCAGAAATTTCACAGGCAGGGGCGCGAGTTCCCGGTGTTTCAGCACAACGGCGTGACGTTCGGCGTCGTGATCTGCTCGGACGGCGGCTTCATCGAACCGACTCGTTTGCTGGCGTTGCAGGGGGCGAAAGTCGTGTTCGCTCCGCACTTCAACTACATCGGCAAGGAGGGCCTGATCGGCCACTTCATGAAGGTGCGCGCCGACCACACCGCCCGCGCGGTCGAGAACAGCGTCTACTTCGTGCGCGGCAACAACGTGTCGCTCGGCAAGGAAGAGTGCATCACGAAAAGTGACGGAGTCGGCTACGGCGACAGCTACATCATCGACCCTCACGGCGAGATCGTCGTCCGCAGCCGACGCCATGTGGAAGACTTCCTCTTCGCCGACATCGACACGACCATCGCCGACCAAAACTGGACCGTCGGCCGTTCGATGTGGAGCGCCCGCGAGTTCGGTCAGCAGTTGCTGAAGCTCGCCAATCCGCCGCGCGGTTAGCTGCCGTAATGATGGCGTCGGGTGGCACGCCCTGAGGCAGCAACGTGAAAATGATCTACCGGTCACATTGAAGCCTGACGCGCGAGCGAAGGAGCGATGTTGAACCCGCCTTCGCTCGCGCGTCAGGCTTCGATTGGTAGACCATTTTCACGGTGCTGCCTGAGTCCTCGAAGGGCGTTGAGTCGCGGCACCACGCCCTTCAAGGACTGTATAGACCGAGGACTCAGGGCGTGCCGCTCGGGATGAGTTCCCGGTTGCGTGACGCACCACACTACTGCGGCAATCGCGCCGTCTCGACCTTGGGGAAGCTGCCGGTGCAGGCTTTCATGAATTCGACGAGGTCTTTCTTCTCCTGGTCCTTCAGGTCGAGCTTCTTGATCTTGTTGCTGAGGTTCTTGTTGGGGAGGCCTCCCTTGTTGTAATGCTCGACGACTTCTTCGAGCGTCTTTTGGCTGCCGTCGTGCATGTACGGAGTCGACAGTGCGACGTTGCGGATCGTCGGAGTCTTGAAGGCTCCGAAGTCTTCCGGCTTTTTGGTGATGGCCATGCGTCCCTCGTCGGGCATCGGCTTGTCCATGCCGACGCCGATGTTGTGGTACTTTTCATCGGCGAGGTTCGCGCCGACGTGACAGGCGGCGCAGTTGATCCGCTCGCCGAAAAACAATTCGCGACCGCGACGGGCACTGTCGGAAAGGGGCGACTGTTTGGCATCGGCCACCGCCTTCAAGTAGGTCGCGTAGAGTTCGGGATCGTCGGCCTTGATGTCGGCGAGATCGTCGGCACTCAGTTTCTCGAACCGCTTCGCCTGCTCGGCGAAGTCAAAGGGAGACGGTCCCGTGACGAGGCACCGCTCGAACGAGGCGATGGCCTGGGCGACGGTGTCGATGTTGAGGCCCTTCGCGCCGAAGACCGCTTCAAACTGCTTGACGTAGCCGGGAATGGACTTGAGTGTCGCGACAGCCTTTTCGTGCGTGTTGGCCATCTCGATCGGGTTGGCGATCGGTCCCTTGGCCTGCTCTTCGAGCGAGGCGGCTCGCCCGTCCCAGAACTGCAAACTGCTGAGGATGCGGTTGTAGCTGACCGGCGAATTGCGGCCACCTTCTTGGCCTTTCACTCCGACTCCGAACTGCGTGTGTTTGCCGTAGCCCTCGTCGGGGTGATGGCACGACGCGCAACTGACCGTGTTGTCGGACGAGAGCCTC
>JAYUFF010000366.1:0-5773 GCA_043738825.1 Schlesneria sp. | reverse complement strand
CGGTCTGGCCGTCGATGGCCATGAGTTTCAGTTCGTCCTCGCCCCGCGCGACGGCCGTGAGTTTCAGTGCGTCTTCGCGGCGCGCGATGCCAAACCACTGGTCGTCCATCGGCAGCGGCGGGCCGAGAAAACGGAAGCCGCCATACTGATCGGCCGGTCCCGTCGCCTTGCCGCCGATTTGCCATCGCAATTCGCCGGTGGAGACCTCATACGCCGACAGCCGGTTCCAGCGTGGACCGGCCGGCGTCTGAGCGTTCAACGCGCCGGACGTTAAGTCCCACCCCGCACGATCCGACTCCATCACGGCAATCACGATGCGACCGTCGGTGGCGAGCGAGCCAAATACTGAGTCGGCCTCGGTCCGACGATGCCACGCGCCGATCAGATTGTTCCGATAACCGGGCTTCTCCAGCGAGAACGGTCGCTCGGCGATCCACGCGTATTCGGGATGAGGCACCGGCTCCTTCCAGATCGGTTCGCCCGTGGCGAGGTCCAATGCGACGAGATGCTCCATCGTCCGCGCGAGCACCACTTGGCCGACGACCAACGGGCGCATCGCCCACGACGACACGACTCCCTGTCCGCGAAAGTAGCGTTGTGTCTCGGATACGGCCTTCACCAGATCGGCTGCCGGCGGGGTGAGCCGCGACCAACTCGGCTGCAACGCGGGGCTGGGATCGGCGTTCGGAGAGAATCGCACTGGTGAAGCACCACGCGCGGAAGCGATGGAAGTGACCCGGACGCTCGGAGCGTCCGGGTCACTGGCGAGTGCCTCGTTCAGTTCGCGCTGTCGTGCGACCAGCCACTCGCGCGGTGAGACGTTTCGACCGGCGAACGCGATGGCCGGCGCGAGATCCTCGTTCAAGGCGGCGTTGCAAACGCGCGCGGCTTCCTCGGGGCGCGTGGCGGCGACGAGAGATTCGATCCGCGCCACTCGCGCGGCCGTGCGTTGAGCCATCGTTGCGCGCGGATGCTCAGTGACGCGCGCCCACGCCGCGGCAGCCGACTCGTGCTGACTGGCGTCTCGTCGCGCGGCGGCCAGCATGCGCAGTGCCTCCAGCCCAGCGACGGAGAACCGATGCCGGATCGCAAACGCCGCGATCTCGTCCCGCGAATCGCCCGCGCGCACGAGGCTCCACGCAGTGCTGGCCGCTCGATCGAGATCGGCTTCGAGGCGTGACCTCGTCTCGTCCGGCAGTCGCTTCGCCAACCGCCACGCTTCGTCGCGAGCGAGCATCGTGGCGGAACCGATCGCGACGAACGACTCCTGCTCCGCGCTGAACACTCGCGCGAGGAGGCCGGACGCCAAGGCAAACTCTTCATGCTCGACATGGCCTCGCGCCGCGTCGAGCCACTGCTCCACCTGCCGATCCTGCGCGAGCCGCAACCCCGCCGAGGTGTCAGTCTCCGCCGTCGCCTCGTCACGCGCGGGCACATTGGGCGGCGCGGCATGCGCCGGGGCGAGGCCGACGAACAGGCCGAGTCCCCACGCGGCGAGAAGCGCCAGCGGAATCAGCCTCGGTAATCGCCAGCCGGAATGTCTCATCAATGCCCTGCTGTGGGGTAGGCTTTCAACCTGTCCGACTCGTTTGGATTTCAATGACCCGAATTGAAGCCTGAAGCGCAAGCGAAGGACCGGTTCATGTGGACCTTCGCTTGCGCTGTTGACCTTCGCTTGCGCTTCAGGCTTCTATTAGATGCCTCGTCCAGATGCCTCGTCGGAAGCGGTGGGCGTGGCTCGCACACCGACCCGGCGACAGATTCTCGCCGAGGGGTCGTGAGGCGGCAACCTGCTTCGCAAGGAAATGGTTCCACTGGTGGAAACCCGATTTCCCTCGAAGTTTGCCTCGCAGGCAAGGCAGACGCTTCTCAGCCGTGGCGTCGGCTGCTATTCTTCCGCCCCTTCGCCCCGGCCGACGGGGCGGCTTCCATTGCAACGGAGAGTAAATACGTCATGGCCAAGAACACGCGCAAGGTCAACAAAGCCAATCACGGGAAGCGTCCCGCCAGCTCACTGGCCCGCAAGGCCAAGCGACGCAAAATGGGTGTGTAGTCGAGCCGGGTCCGCCATCGAGTCAGCTCATCGCTGAGTCCGTTGGCAGTCTGGACCGCTCAACAACCACAGCGAATTCCACAAGGCGGGGCAACCCGCCTTGTGTCGTTTTAGGCCGCCGGTTGGTGACGAACGCCGATTGATCTGCAGACGGCGATGACACCGCTCCTCGACGTGGTGTTCCAACGGTTGATCTTTTTCATCTGCGTCTCGACCGGACATCTGCGCGAACTGTTGCTGCCGACCGCTCGGCGAAGTTTGGGTCCGGCTGAGTCGCGAGTCGGACGAGACCGTGATGCGACTCGAAGCCCGCGAGTTTCGAGAGTTGACCGCATTCGAGGAAACGCTGCGCGCACTGGCCGCCACGGCGAATGAGGTTTCCGTGATCCTCGACATCAGCGGCGAAGTCCCTCTGGGAGATTCCGTCAGCGTGCTCGATGCGTGTCGCGCCACTGGTTTCCGCTCGATCAGCTTCGCGGCCGAAGCGGCTCGCACGAAGAAATCCGTCCCGTAGACGCGGCAGTTCGGTGAGGGTGGGCGAACGATTCATCGACTCGTCGCTTGTCAAGCTCGACAGCGCGCGAGCTTCTCATCCGTGGGAATGGTCTGCATTCGGCGCGAGGTCGCTTGAATCGCCAAAACTCATCTGGCATAGTTCCCCGCCACCTTGGCCGGACGGCATGCGCCGTCTGACGAATCAAGCACTAAGAGCGACCGCATGAACGGCCCCCTCGCCGCGCTGACCATTCAGCAATTCCTCAACGATCATCTGGCCCCGTGGTTGCCGTTTACGGCATCTCGGGACTTGGTCGCGTTGATGGCGTTCCTCGCGACGGCTCTTGTGCATGCCACGCTGCTGATCAGCTTGTTCGCCGTGCTGCCTCTGGTTTACATCTGGCTCGAACGGAAAGTGGCCGGTCGAATTCAAGACCGTCTCGGCCCCACGCGAGTCGGCGGGAAGTTCGGTTGGCTCCAGACGCTGGCCGACGGCATCAAGCTGATTCAAAAGGAAGACCTCGTTCCGGCCGCAGCCGATTCGATGATGTTCCGCATGGCCCCGTATCTGGCCACGGTCGCATCCTTCGCCGCGTTCATGGTGCTGCCGATCGCGGAGGGCTGGGTTGGCGTCGCGGCCGAGTGCGGTGCGTTCCTGATCTTGGCGCTGATGTCTCTGGAAGTGTTCGGCATCATTCTGGCGGGTTACTCCAGCGGCTCGAAGTGGGCGCTGTTCGGTGCGATGCGCGAGGCGGCTCAAATGGTGAGCTACGAAATCCCGATGGCGATCTGTGCGTTGATTCCGCTCGTCATTGCCGGGTCGCTCAATCTGCAAGTCGTCGGCCAGATGCAGAAGGGTGGATTCTGGAACTGGTTCATTTTCCACGACCCCTTCGCGTTCTTCGCATTCTTCTGTTACTTCACGGTCGCCACGGCCAGCGTCAAGCGCGCCCCGTTCGATCTGGCCGAGGCCGAGAGCGAACTGGTCGCCGGCTTTCACACCGAGTACAGCGGCTTTCGCTGGTCGATCTTCTTTCTGGCTGAATACGCGAGCATGTTCGCGGTGAGCGGCATCGCGGTACTGCTGTTCCTTGGCGGTTGGGAGACGGGTCTCGGCTTCCCCGAAGCCGCCTTGGGTGGCTGGCGAGATTGGGGCCAGGACTTCCCGGTGCAGGGTTTCGTGCTGGGTAGCTACATCGCCAACGTGTTTGGCGCGAAGGTCTTCATCATCAAAGCAAGCCTGCTGGTGCTGGTTCAAATTTGGGTGAGATGGACGCTGCCTCGCCTCCGCATCGACCAAGTGATGACGACGTGCCTGAAGTATCTCGTGCCGATCAGTTGCCTGCTGTTTCTCGGTGCCGTGCTGTGGCCGCTCGTGCTGGCATCGTCCAAGTTGCATCGCCCCGTCTTTTTCGGAGCGCCCTTGGTGGCGCGATCGACTTCGCAAACTCACGACTCAGCGGGCAGCGTGTCAGCGATTGAGATGCGACCGGCCTCGACGGTCGCCAATGTTCGCGGGGAGGTGGCGCGATGATCGAACAACTGCTGTTCTGGGTCTTCGCCATTCTGACTTGCGGCGGCGCAATCGCTGTCGTCGCGACGCAGAATGTTGTGCGCATGGCCTTCTGGCTGGTGGTGTCGCTCGGTTCGGTGGCCGCGCTGTTCTTCCTGCTGCACGCGGACTTTCTCGGTGCGGCGCAACTGTTGATCTACGTCGGCGGCACGGTGGTGCTGCTGGTGTTCGGTGTGATGCTGACCGCGAGTGGTCCGACCGTGCAAATCAAAACGTCTCCGGCCGAGGCATTCCTTGGTGCAGGCATCGGACTGTTGTTGTTGTTTGTGTTGATGTTTTCGATCAGTTCAGTCTCGTGGGGCGATCTTGAAGCTCAGTTGACTGCACGCAAACTCAGTCCGGCCGTGGCCGATTTCCAGCAGGCTCGTTCGCTGGATTCGGACGTGTCGAACGCGGCGGATCCCGCCTCAAGAGTGAAGGCTGACGCGACACTGGCCAGGGTGGTGGCTCGCAACCAGGCGGGCCGCACCGTGCGTCAACTGGGGCTCAGCTTCTACGGCCTGCGACCGGATCAAGACTTGAACCGACCGGCTGGTGGTGCGTTGGCCCCCGGTTTTTTGCTGCCGTTTGAAATTGTGTCGATTCACTTGTTGGTGGTGCTCGTCGGGGCGGCGTATCTCGCGCGGGCGAAGCGGAAAGTGGTTCCGGGTTCTCCGACGGACCTTTGAAGGCGTGACAACGACAGCGGTCGGCGGAATGTTCCGTCGGTCGGAGCAACAGAAGAGGCGATTCACATGGGTGACGTGGGACTCGAAGCCTACCTGATGGTCGGAGCGGTGCTCTTCGTGTGCGGCGTCGTTTGCATGGCGACGAAGCGCAACGCGATTGGCGTGCTCATGGGAGTCGAACTCGTTCTGAACGGAGCGAACGTCAACTTCGTGGCGTTCTCACGCTACACGCCGCTGGGGTTGGACGGTCAGGCGACGGCGCTGTTCGTCATCGTGCTGGCGGCGGCCGAGGCGGCGGTGGCTCTCGCCATTGCACTCAACTACTACAACAACCATTTGACCATCGACGTGGACCGTGGCAGTGAATTGCAGGGCTGAGCCTGCCAACTGACAGTGCCGGACCAGACCGCTGCCGCTTTCCTCATTTTTGTGGCTGACGAATCACCATGAATCCTCAAACCGGCGAAGTGCTGAAGAACCTGCTGACGGTGGCGTGGCTGCTGCCGTTGCTCGGGTTCGTCGCCGAAATTTATTGGCTCCGCTGGTCGCATCGGCTGAGTAAGTCTGCGGCCTTGTGCGCGGTGGCCTGCATCGGCACCGGGTTCCTGTGCAGCGTCTCGGCTTTGATGGTTTGGGGTAACGCGACGGGTTGGGCCGCGCTGAGTCCGGCCGATCATCATGATGGAGTCGATCATCATGCGACGGATGCTCCCGCCGGTGCCGAAGCGGTCATGGCCGGTCACGCCGAGGACGCGAATCACCATCACTCGCCCGCAAAAATCGAGTCGGCTCATTCGTCAAAGGCTTTTTCGGGCACGTTCTATGAGTTGGCCCGATTCGGTTCGTTGAGGCTGTCGCTCGACTGGTACATCGACAGCCTGACGCTGGTGATGTTCACGATGGTGACGTTCATCGCCACCTGCATTCACTGTTTCGCCATCGGCTATATGAAGGACGAACTGACCGAGGAATATGAGGACCACC
>JAYUFF010000365.1:0-5779 GCA_043738825.1 Schlesneria sp. | reverse complement strand
TCTTCGTAACGCACCAGATTGGACAATGCATTACTCATGCTGGTGCGTTACGAAGACTCCACGCACCCTACTTGAAGAGTTGAAAGCAAGAACACGATGGCACGCAAGGGCGAACAGTGGCGTAGGGTGGGCATTGCCCACCATGATTGATTTGGAACGGTGGGCACTGCCCACCCTACTCGGGAAGCAAGAACACGATGACACGCAAGGGCGAACAGTTTGCAGGACTCACGGTTGCAATCGTCACTCCGTTCAAGGACGGGCAGGTTGATGAGGCGGCGTTGCGGAAGGCCGTCGATTGGCATGTGGCTCAGGGGACGAATGGTCTCTGTCCGGTCGGCACCACCGGGGAATGCCCGACGCTGACGACGGTCGAACATGAGCGGGTCATCGCGGTGGTCTGCGAGCACGCCGCAGGGCGCATCAAGGTCATGGCGGGGACCGGGTCCAACAGCACGGCCGAAGCGATCGAGCTGACTCGGTTCGCAAAGGCGGTGGGAGCCGACGGTGCGATGATGGTCGCCCCGTACTACAACAAGCCGACGGGCGAAGGCTTCTATCAGCACTTCCGGGCCGTGGCCGAAGCGGTCGAGATTCCGATCATCCTCTACAACATTCCGGGGCGCACGGCGAAGAACATGGAGCCGGATGTCGTGGCTCGCATCGCCGAGATTCCGAGCGTGGTCGCGATCAAGGAAGCGACCGGCTCGATGGATCAGGCGTCTCAGACGTTGGCGCTCACCAATCTAACCGTCCTCTCAGGCGACGACAGCCTGACGCTGCCACTGCTGTCGATGGGAGGCAGCGGCATCGTCTCGGTCGTCGGCAACATCGTGCCGGGCGACATGCTGCAACTGCTGAAGGCGTGGAAAGCGGGCAACATTGCCGAGGCTCAGCGCTGGCACTTCAAGCTCTTCACGCTTTGCCGCGACATGCTCGGCATTGCCACGAATCCGATTCCGGTCAAGGCGGCGATGCGAATGCTGGGACGAGACACCGGTGAGTTGCGACTGCCGCTCACACCGCTCTCGGAATCGGAAGAGGCTCGGTTGAAGAAGACTCTTGTGGCGTACGGACTGCTGTGACCGTCTTCGCGAGTGCATGGTCTTGAGAAATTGCTGCTCGTCATTTTCCGGCTCGCCCTTTTTTACAGCGAGCGATTTTTGAAGTCGGTTGAACGAAGGAACTGAACATGGTTTTCGGGTTCGGCAAGAAGCGAGTGGAAGAGGATGACGACGACGACGATGAGGACGAAGGCGAAGAACGCGACATGGTGAATTTCCAGGGAGCGGTCAACGGGAAGTCGGCCGACCTGACCGCGAATTCCCGTTTGGCTCAGGCGGCGCTGATGCCGACAAAGGAGATGATCACCGATGGTCTCGACCGGCGGGCCGAGATGATCCGACTCGACGTGAAGGGCGAGAAAGCTCAGACGACTCTGGCGGTCGATGGGCTGCCCTATGCGGGCAGCCGGATGCCGAAGCAGCAGGCTTCCATCATCACGCAGATGGTGAAGCTGCTGGCGGGACTCGACCCGAAGCTCAAGGGCAAACACCAGGTGGGCGGGGTCAAGGCCGAGTATCAGGGCACAAAGTACGAGTTGTCCGTGGATGTCGCTCCGCAGGCTGAGGGAACCGAGCGGTTGACGGTTCGCATCCGCAACCTGAAGCACAAGCTCGAAACACCGGCCGATCTCGGCATGAGCGACGCGTTGCGGGCCACGATTCGTGAATTGACCTCGCATCGTCACGGAATCATCGTCGTCACGGGGCCGTCCGGTTCCGGAACGACGACGACGATGTACGCGCTGCTACGCGGGGTCGATGTCTACCTGTATTCAATCTACTCGATCGCCGACACCGGAACGCGGGAACTGCTGAACGTCAAGAAGTTCGAGGTCAACGAGGGCGACGACTTTGAGACATCGTGCATGCGCATGATGCGTGAAGAGGCCGATGTGATCTTCGTGCCACCGCTGAAGGACGCTGACGCGACGAAGAATTTCATGAACGTGGCCGACCGGATTTGCATCATCGCGGAAATGTCGGCCAAGGACACGTCGAGCGCGATCGCGCAGTTGGTCGAATGGTCCGGCGACCCGCAGTTGGCGAGTCAGGTGATCGACGCCGCCTTCAGCCAGAAAATGGTGCGTCTGCTCTGCACGAGTTGCCGCGAGGCGTTCCGTCCGAACCCCAAACTGCTCGAAAAGGTGGGCCTGCCCCCCGAAACCAAAACGCTCTACCGCAAGGGAGAGCCGATGGTGGACGAGAAAACCGGCGAGGAAGATCCTCCCTGCGAAAAGTGTGACGGGATTGGTTTCCTGGGGCGCGTCGCCATGTTTGAAACGATCATCGTGTCGGATGCCATTCGCAAGCTGATTGCCGAGGGTGCTCCCGCAGACCAGATCAAGGCGCTGGCCCGCTCCGAAGGCGGCCTGACCTTTCATAAGGATGGCTTGCGACTGGTCGCTGAAGGCAAGACATCACTCGAAGAATTGCAGCGTGTGTTCAAGAGTTGAACCAACTCCGGCCGGATCGTGAAACCATCGTGGTCTTGTGGTCGGAGGATTCCGCAGAAGCGTTACAACCGAAGCGGCTTATCACCGGCTGGCGTGCCGGTGCAGGAATCGGCCGCGCGGCGGCTGCGGACAGTGCCGATCATGCTTACGATCTCGTGTCGAAGGCATGATTGGCATGGCCCCTCGTCACTGGACCACGCCAACCTCAGTTGAGGAACCGACTCGTGGGACGCACGCAACGAGCTTTGACATCTCTGGTCGCCGCCATCCCGGCGGGCTTCCTGAGTTACCTGTTGGTCATGGTCTTCCTGAATCAGGCGGACAGTCTCAAGACGACCATGCAAATTGTTGTCGGCGCGACATTGCTGGCGTCGGTCGTGGTGACCCTGATGCCGTTCGTCCTGTTGATCCCCGGCAGAAAGAAGGCCGTTGACAACGGAGGCACGGCTGCGGGAGTTGCCTCGGACGACGCTGACGCCGTCGATGTGATGGACGACGATGCCGAGGTCGAAGACGGTGCGTCTGCAACGTCTGATTTTGATCTCGACGATTCGGATGCCAATGTGATGTCTGACAGCGATAACGAAGTTGAAACCGGCAACGCCTCGTCACTCGACGACATGGATGCCTTCGACATGGACGACGAAGAGGAAAAGCCCAAGCCGAAGAAGCGAAAGAAGTAGTCGATCGGCAAATGTCCCCGTGGGATGGGCACTCTTGCCCGTCCGGATGGAAGATGGAAAGCCGGAGGGGCAAGAGTGCCCATCCTCCACTGCGATACGACAACTTCTGCCGCTCGCCCTAGCTGCTGGCACTGCGGTAGTGGCGAAGGGACCAGAGGAAGACCACGCGTGCCGCGACGAACGTGGCTGCGGCGGCGAGCAGCGTCGCTCCCGAAAGCCAGCTCGGTTCGAGGGCCTTCCCCAGCAGGACTCGGGCGGGGACGGTGACGACCAGCAGGATGGGCAGCACGTACGAGAAGACGAACCGGACCACCTCGCCCGTGGGTGAGCCGCTGTAAATGCTGCTCGGGTAGCGTGCGAAGATCGTCACATAGAACCAGAAGTCGAGCAGGCCCTGGTTGCGTCCGAAGAAGATGCTCGTCGCGGCCAAGCCGATCATCAGACTGTAGAAGAACGAGACGGCCGCCACGACCAGCAGCAGGTAGAGTACCACGGCTAACGGCTCGATGGGGCGGCCGGTTTGGACGATCGAGTAGACCAAAAGTCCGAGAGCAAACCCCGTCTGCGTCACCATCGCGAGGTCGAGCTTCTCCAACGACACGAGAAACTGCGTGTCGATTGGCTTGAGCAGCGCGAAGTCCAAATCACCCGTCCGAATCAGCTCGCTGAATCGCGCGCAGTTCGGCATGAAGCACGCCTCGACGATGGAATTGATGAGCATCCCCGTCGCCATGAACCCGAAGTACTCGGCCCGAGTCCAGTCATTGATCTGCGGGACTTGACGGTAGATCAGGTCGAACAGCAGCACCTGGACCGAGAACCAGAAGCCGCGCGTCACCAGCGTGATGAAGAAGTTGCTGCGGAAAGCCAGTTCGCGTACGAGGGCGTTGCGGAAGAACGTGCCAAACACGCGGCGGTACTGAGCCACGGACATCGGTTCGGTTCCTTAGGCGAGCGGCAGAAACAAACTTATCCATAGAAGCCTGACGCGCAAGCGAAGGATGCTTGGTGACTCATCCTCCGCTTGCGCGTCAGGCTTTTGTCTTCGGTAGGGCTTTTCTTGGCGTTCGTCTTACGTGCGATCAGTTCAAATAATCGACGCCACGCGAACCGGCTCGAATCTCGCCAACAACCCAGTTCTCACTGCCGGCGCGAGTCAACTCGCCACGGATGCCATCCACGCACTCGGGCCGCACGATGAGTGTGAAACCGATCCCCATGTTGAAGACGTGAAACATTTCGTCCCGGTCGATGCCACCCAGCTTTTGGAGCCACGTGAACGCGGGAGGGATCGGCCACGAAGTTCGGTCGATCACGAGGCGACACGATTCCGGCAGCAGTCGCTCGATGTTGTCCTTCAGTCCGCCGCCCGTGATGTGAGCGAGACCGGAAATGGCGGAGTTTGGACGATGGGTCTTCAACACGCCGAGAACCAATTTCGGGTAGAGGCGAGTCGGTTCGATCAGCACTTCACCCACGGTGCGACCCAATTCCGCAACGTGTTGATCGACGGTCAGTCCCGCCATGTCGAAGACCACTTTGCGGATCAGGCTGTAGCCGTTCGAGTGGAAACCGCTCGAGGGGACTCCGATCACTACATCGCCGGGACGGATGCTTTGTCCGTCGATGAGCTGCGTTCGCTCGGCCACACCAACACAGAAGCCGGCCATGTCGAAGTCGTCGCCGGAATAGATGTCCGGCATGATGGCGGTCTCCCCGCCGAGCAGGGCCGCGCCGCATTCGACGCATCCGTCACTGACGCCCTTGACCAGTGAAGCGATCAGGTCGGGGTTGTCCTTGCCCAGCGCGAGATAGTCGAGGAACAGCAGAGGTTCAGCGCCTAGGCATAGTACGTCGTTGACCGACATCGCGACGAGGTCGATCCCCACCGTGTCGAACCGTTTGACCTGCTGCGCCACCTTGAGCTTCGTCCCGACGCCATCTGTTCCCGAGACCAGCACCGGATCGTCATAGGTCGATTCTCCCGGTCGGCTGGTGCGATTGAGCCGCATCAATCCAGCAAACGCATCGGCGAGCGGGAGGACTCGCGGCGTGTGCGTCCGCTGCATCAGAGCCGGCAACCGGCGCATTGCCTCGTCGTACAGTTCCAGATCGACTCCGGCGGACTTGTAGGTGACATTCGACATTTTTGCGGTAACTCGGGGGAATCGAAGGGCTATCCCGGATTATTCACGGCCGTCTCATGGAGAGAATGCGATACCGCATACTAACCCGAAGCGTAAGCGAGGGTGAACCGTGACGACGCCCTCGCTTACGCTTCGGGTTAGTGTGCGAACGTGAATAATCCGGGCGATCAGGTTGGGCGGGATCATAACGCTCGCTCCGCAGAATTTCATTCGGTGCGTGCGAGTTGCGTCTGACTTGCGGCAGACTTACGCTCACCTCATTTCCCCCATTTTCTGGAGCGGATGATGAGCAATGAGCCTTGGTACAAGGACGGCCTGCGGTTTACGTGTACTCAGTGCGGCGACTGCTGCACGGGCGAGCCGGGTTATGTCTGGGTGACCGAAGAGGAAATGAAACAGATCGCCGAATACCGAGGCATCAGCATCGGCGA
>JAYUFF010000364.1:0-5779 GCA_043738825.1 Schlesneria sp. | reverse complement strand
ATACTTCTTGTTCATCAGAACCTCCTTGTTCAACAGAGGTTCTCCGATTTCAACCCGGTCAATCAACCCCAAATCTGAGACATGACAGGGCACTAGGCCAAGACCGAAGTCAAAACGAATAGACAACAATCTCAACCGGAGCCTTCCGTGACTGTGAACCCTCTCAACGCTGACGATGAAGCCGAACTGCGAACTTTGGAAATGGTCCGGACCGGGCGGCAGCGGATTCGGGCCGAGTTGGCCAAGACGATCGTTGGCCAGAACGAAGCGGTCGAGCAACTGCTGATCTCGCTCTTCGCGGGCGGGCATTGCCTCATCACGGGAGCGCCCGGGTTGGCGAAGACGCTGCTCGTGAAGTCGATTGCGCAGGTGTTCCATCTCAATTTTCAACGCATTCAGTTCACGCCCGACCTGATGCCGGCCGACATCACCGGGACGGAGATCTTGGAGCAGGACGAGGCCGGGAAGCGGCGAATGGTCTTCGTGAAGGGACCGATCTTCGCCAACGTGCTGCTGGCCGACGAAATCAACCGGACGCCGCCGAAGACTCAGGCCGCGCTGCTCGAAGCGATGCAGGAGCATCAGGTCACGGCGGCCGGCACGCGCTACCCGCTCGATGAACCGTTCTTCGTCCTCGCCACGCAAAACCCGATTGAAATGGAGGGGACGTATCCGCTCCCCGAAGCGCAGCTCGACCGGTTCATGTTCAATGTCGTCATCGACTACCTGACCGAAGACGACGAGGTCGCGGTCGTCGCCCGCACGACCTCCGCACCGCCCGAACTGATCGAAGCCATCTACACGGGAATGGACGTGCAGCGCATCCACGAACTCGTGCGGAAAGTCCCCGTCGCCGAGGACGTCGTGCGCTATGCGGTCCGCCTCGCCGCCGCCTCACGACCAAAACAGAAGGAGTCGCCCGATTTCATCAACGAGTACGTCTCGTGGGGAGCCGGTCTGCGAGCGGCTCAATACCTGATCCTCAGCGGCAAAGCGCGGGCCCTGCTCTCCGGTCGAGCCAACGTCACATGGGAGGATGTTCGCGCCCTGGCCGCCCCGGTCCTGCGGCATCGCATCCTCATCAACTACCGCGCTGAAGCGGCTGGGATGACGGTTGAGACGATTATCGGCAGGTTGTTGGAAACGGTGAAGGATGCGTGAATAATGTGGCCGTTGCCGAGAGACGGCCTGGATGTACTGAACTCATCGAACGAACTCGCAATGTGGGGTCTCACATGGAACGCATCACGCTCGACGAAGCCAGCCGCGACTTGGGGGGGCTGATCGACAGCCTTGCCTCGCGCGGTACCACCATCGAAGTCGAACGCGACGAATGCATCATCGCGACGATTGTTCCGGCGAAACCCACGCCACCCCACATCTGTCGGACGATGAACGACTTCGCCGAATTGCTCAATTCTCTGCCACGATTGGGCGAGGACGCCGAGGTTTTTGAGCGGGACATCGCGGACGCTCAGTACCAACTCCATTCTTCGCAAGGGCCGCTCCCCTCGTCGGGAATGACGATGATGGAATTCGGTGAGTTTCTCGCCTCGCTTCCGAGTCTGGGCGATGACTCGGAAGCATTCGAGCGAGACATCGCAGAGATGCGGAACTTCTACCTTCCGGAGGTCGATGCGTGGCAGTAGTCATCGACACGTCTGTCTTCATCCGGGCGGAGAGGAATCGGACTCGGATCGACCTGACTCCCTGGAGAGATCGCGGGACGCAGCTTCTGTGTGCGATCACCGTTTCTGAACTGATCATGGGAATTCATCGTGCGAACACAGACGTTCGCCGATTGGCGCGACGGCAGTTTGTCGAGCGAGTCCTCTCGACAATCCCCGCTCTCGATTTCACATCCAACGTTGCGCGTATCCATGCTGAGGTACTCTTGGAACTCAAGCAGCGTGGAACCCCGATCGGCCTTCACGATTTGCTCATCGCGGCAACGGCGAGATTTCACGGACTGCCGGTACTGACGTGTAACGTTGCCGATTTTTCTCGTGTTCCCGGCTTGGAAGTTCTCGATTTCGACGCAGGAACAAGTTCCACGCTCACTTCACCAACGAAGCCCCCCTCACCCTAACCCTCTCCCCGCAAAGCCGGGGCGAGGGGACAAGAAATGCCAATGCCGACAGCCTCATCATCGCCGCATGCCGAGCAGATCGCCGGGTTCATCGACCCGGCGACGCTCATGCATTTGAAGTCGCTCGAATTGCGGGCGCGGCATGTGGTCGAGGGGTTTATGACGGGACTCAACCGCAGTCCCTATCACGGGTTCTCGGTCGAGTTCACCGAGTACCGGCAGTACTCACAGGGGGATGACCTGCGGCACTTGGACTGGAAGCTGTTTGCCCGCAGCGACCGGTACTACATCAAGCGGTTTGAGGACGAGACCAATCTGCGCTGCCTGCTACTGCTCGACGACAGCCGGTCGATGAACTTCGGTTCGCGAGGCTACTCGAAATCGGACTACGCCCGCACGCTGGCCGCCACGCTGGGGTACTTTCTCAACACACAGCGCGACGCGGTGGGGTTGGCCAAGTTCGCGTCGGAGATCGACGACTACATTCCTCCGCGTTACCGAGTCGGCCATCTGCGGCGCATCTTGGTGTCGCTCGAACGGACGGCGGAGGGTTCGTCCACGCATCTGTCGAAACCGCTGGAGCAGATCGCCGAACGGTTGAACAGACGCGGCATTCTCGTGCTGATCTCGGACCTGCTCGCGCCGCTGGAGACGTTGGAGCTGAGCCTCGGCGCGTTGGCGGCGCGCGGTCAGGAAGTGGTCGTGTTCCACGTGCTCGATCCCGACGAGTTGCGGTTCGAGTTCACAGCGCCCGAGATGTTTGAAGAACTTGAATCGAAGGACCGCCTGTACGTCGATCCGGCGGCGATTCGGAGCGACTACCTCAAAAGATTCGGCAAGCATTTGGAGGCGGTCGAGGCGATCTGTGCCCGGTTGGGGCTGACGTATCACCGACTGCCGACCGACTCGCCGCTGGAACTCGCCCTGCCCGAGATCGTGCGCGTGCGGATGCAGATGCGCGGCAACAGCCGAACGCGGCTGGCGAGGAGGGGACGATGATGAGCAATGTGACAAGCCGCTGCCTTGTCCCCTCGCCCCCGTCTTCGGGGGAGAGGGCTAGAGGCGGTTTCAAAACCCGAAAAGTAACCCGCAGCGTGAGCGAGGGCGTCGGCATGTCCAGCGTGGAATCGCCCTCGCTCACGCTGCGGGTTAGTTTTGAAACCGCTTCTAGGGTGAGGGGGCGGAGCGGCAAGAACGCCCCCGATCACAACACACGCCCAACTCTTTCTCCCTCCCCTCGGCGGGGAGGGCCGGGGAGGGGGGCCGATCGAGTGAACGTGTTGGAACACCAGTTGACGCCGATCACCGCATCATCACCCCTCCCTAACCCTCTCCGTCGAGGGGAGGGAACAAGAAGTGGAAGGGGAACAAGAGGCCAAGCCAGAAGCAGAAGACCCCCTCACCCTAGCCCTCTCCCCCGAAGACGGGGGAGAGGGGACCGGAAAGACGGGAGCTGCGCATGACACCACTCGCACCGTTCTATTTGCTCGGCGCGTTGGCGATTGCCGGGCCGATCCTGTTCCATTTGTGGCGGCGGACTCCGCGCGGACGGCGCGAGTTTTCGACGCTGATGTTTTTGACGCAGTCTCCGCCGCGAGTCACCTCGCGCAGTCGGGTCGAGCACTGGCTGTTGCTCCTCCTGCGCGGAGCCGTTTTGTGTTTGCTGGCCCTCGCGTTTGCGAGACCGCTGTGGCGAACGGCGACTTCGGAACCGGAGCAGCCCGGCGACGAGGAACTGGTCGCGGTGCTGATCGACGCCAGTGCGAGCTTGCGTCGGGACGGAGCGTGGTCCGATTTGATGAAGCTGGCGGGCGACAGCGTTTCAAAGTTGCCGACGACAGCGACGGTCGGGTTGTTCGCGTTTGATGACCGTTGGCGGAGCGTGGCCGATTTTGCGGAACTCAAGCCGCTCGAACCGACCGCGCGGCGGGAACTCGTGCGGGCGCGGCTGGCGGAACTCAAGCCGTCGTGGGGCGGAACGGATCTTGGCGAGGCCCTCGTGCGCACGGCGTCGGCGTTGCAGGAGACGCAGACGGAGCGGGCGATTCCCGCCAAGTTGCGGATCATCCTCGCGAGCGATCTGCCGGTCGGCGCGAACCTCGACGCGCTGCGCGGCTTCGAATGGCCGAGTGATCTGCGCGTCGAGCCGCTCATCGCGCGAGCCTCGTCTCCCTCGAACGCCGGGCTGCAACTGGTCGAGCGAAACTTGGATCTCGGCGACGATCTGCTCCGCGTGCGAGTGACCAACTCGGCGGATGCCCGCAAGGAATCTTTCGTGCTCAAATGGGATGGTGCCGACGCGGCGAACGCGACCGTGTACGTGCCGCCGGGTCAGAGCCGGGTCATTGTCCCGCCAAAGCGGCCCGAGGGAGCGGTGTCCACGTCGCTGATCCTCACGGGTGACGATCATGACTTCGACAACAAGGTCTTCGTCGCGCCTCCTCGCACGGAAACGAAGCTCGTTGTGTATTGCGGAACCGACAAGGCGGATGACCCGGAGGGGTTGAGGTTTTATCTCGAAGGAGTGTTTGCAGCGTCGCGGCGGTATCGGGTGGAGATGGTGGCTTGGAATGAACAGGCGATGAAAAGCCCCCTCACCCTAACCCTCTCCCCCGAAGACGGGGGCGAGGGGGCAAAGCCGAAAGCAGAAGATAAGCACAAGGCCGAACGTCCGTCGCTCGTCGTGCTGACTCATCTGGAGGAGGACGCGGGGGCGTTCGTGAAGGAGCATTTGGCGTCGGGTGGGGCCGTGTTGATTGCGGCTCGTTCGGCGGAGAGCGGCACGGCGAATTTGAGGCAGTGCGGGTTGGACGATGTTTCGCTGACTGAGGCGGTCGTGCGGCGCGATGCAATGCTGGGTGAGATCGACTTTGAGCATCCGCTGTTCGCGCCGTTTGCCGAAGCGCAGTTCAGCGACTTCACGGGGATTCGGTTTTGGAAGCATCGGGTGCTGGAGGTGGCGGGGAAGAAGGTCACCGGAGGCAGGACGGAGGACGGGCAGGTTGGAAACCTACCCCACGGCGGGCGGACGCTCTCGCGGTTTGATGACGGTGCGCCGGCGTTCGTCGAGTTCACCGTTGGCAAGGGGCGCGTCTGGCTGATGACGGCGGGATGGCATCCGGCCGACAGTCAACTCGCGCGGTCCTCCAAGTTTCCGCCGCTGGTCTATCGGATGTTGGAGCAGGCGTCGGGAGCGGTCTCGCGCCCCGAGAGCGTTCCGGTTGGAAGCGCGATTCCGTGGCCGAAGTCGTCGGGCGAAGCCGCCTCGCGCGGGACGGTGCGTCTGCCGGATGGCCGCGCGGTGACGGACCTCGCGATCAACTCGGCCTTTGCGGAGACGGGGCAACCGGGCCTGTACGTGTTTGAAGTGGAAGGCCGTTCGGACACGGTAGCGGTGAATCTGGCGGCCGATGAAAGTCGCACGGCTCCGCTGCCGATCGAGCAGTTGGAGAGTCTCGGCGTGCGGTTCGGAACGGCCGAGCGACCCGCGGATGTTCTCCGGGCGAAGGATCGCGAACGGCAGTTGCAGTTGGTGGAACTCGAACAGACGCAGAAACTGTGGCGCTGGGGATTGCTCGCCGTGATCGGGTTGCTGCTGATTGAGACGTGGCTCGCGGGACGACGGGTTGCCGGGTGATGCGATTCGTCCCGTCGGCGGAGCGACGGGACTACAGTAGCCCCGTCGCTCCG
>JAYUFF010000363.1:0-2189 GCA_043738825.1 Schlesneria sp. | reverse complement strand
ATGATGCACTCGCTGGAAGTCCGCGCGCCCTACCTCGACCGGGAACTGGTCGAATACGTCAACCGCCTGCCGGCGAATTGGAAGTACCGCTCCGGCGCAACGAAGCATCTCTTGAAGCGCGCCGTGTTGCAGAGCGGTCTGTTGCCGAAGTCGGTCGTGCATCGCAAGAAGAAGGGCTTCGGCATTCCAGTGGCGCGCTGGCTGCGCGTCGAACTGCACGACTACTTCCGCCAGGCCCTCATCGAGGAATGGCCTTCCGAGTTGGCCATGTTCAATGGCAACGAAGTCCTTCGATTGTGGGATGCACACCAACGGCGATCGGCCAACCACTACAAGGAACTGTGGGCGCTGTTCATGCTCGCCCGGTGGGCGACACGGCGGCTGGATGATCCGGCACCCCAATGTTCGACCAGCGGCTGACGGAGCCTCGACTGCGGCTGCTCGACATGTATGACATCCGCTACGACATCGACTCGCCCCTCGATGTCACGGCCGATGCGGAAGACATCGTCTACGTGCTGCAACGAGTCTGACGGACGGCACGCCCGCTCCTCGAAGCCTGACGCGCAAGCGAAGGTCCGCGATGGCGTTTCCTTCGCTTGCGCGTCAGGCTTCGGTGACTCGTTAGAAATGCGGGCTAGACGAGACTCGCCCCGCAGTTCGGGCACTTCTCGCCCGAGCTGACCGCGCTGCCGCAGTGGGCGCACTGAAGTTTGGCCGCTTCGTCCGACGAGCTGTTTTGAGATCGAGACAACTGTTCGTCGAGTTGCCGCTCGACAATCTGGAACACTTTCCCTGACAGGCTCATCGTCCGAAACGCCCCGATCAGAATCGAGGCGAATACAAAGACGAACACGGCCACAAACAGAACGGACACGATTCCGAACATCGAAGCACCTCGGTCGGGCAACGGCGAGACGACAGACACTTATCGCAGTCTATCGAGCGGTCGCGTCCTTGTGCAGCGCGACATCTGTCGGTTGTCCGAGCAGCGCGAGATCAATGTCGTCCACTCATATCTGTCGTCCACTCACACTCCGACGCAAGCCGTGCGGCGAAAGGTGAATGCCTCACCGAAGACGGAGTGAATCAGAGAGGCTCTGCGAATGCGTCTCGACGGGTTGTGTGAGTTCTCCTATCTTGCGGATCGAACTTTGAAATCGTTCCTTTCGCTCGGCCCATCCCATCGTGAGTGACTCGCTCCACAACGTCTCGCGCAATTTGCGTGTGGTCAGCCTCTGCACAATCGTCAGCCGAATCCTCGGTCTGCTGCGCGATCAGGCGATGGGAGCGATCTTCGGAGCCGGGCCGATTCTCGATGCGTTCACGGTCGCGTTTCGATTGCCCAACCTCGCGCGCGTGTTGCTCGGTGAGGGGGCGCTCACGACGGCCTTCCTGCCGGTCTTCGTGAAGGAACTGAACACCGAGGGACGTGAATCGGCCGCACGCATGACGTGGGCGGTCTTCGTCGTGCTGATGGTCGTGCTGTGTGGAGGCGTCCTCGTGGCGGAGGGGCTGCTCTGGGGCATCGGCTACGTGTTTGAGTTGAGCGATCAGGCCAAGCTGCTTCGTAACCTGACCGCGCTGCTGTTGCCGTATGTGATCCTGATCTGCTTGGCGGCTCAGTTGAGCGCGGTGTTGAACGCGCTGGGCCGATTTTTGTGGCCCGCTCTCGTGCCGGTGGTCCTGAACGTCGCGTGGCTCGCCGCGCTGTGGAGCCTCGTCCCACTGTGGCCCGATGCGACGAGCCAAATCTATGTGACGGCTCTCGTCGTGGTGATCGCGGGCGGGTTGCAACTACTTTTCCCGTGGCCCGCTCTGTCGCGCTGTGGCTTTGATTATCGCCGCGACTGGCGCGCGGCGCTGGATCGAGTCTGGCAGATCGCACGCGACATGCTGCCGGTGGTGATCGGTCTTTCCATCACGCAAATCAATGCCGTACTAGACAGCCTCATCGCGTGGGGCTTCACTCAACCCGCAGGCGGCGGACCACTGATGCCGCTGCCGGGATCGCCTTCGTATCCGCTGACAGAAGGGACCGCAACCGCGCTGTATCTCGGGCAGCGTCTGTACCAGTTCCCACTCGGTGTGTTCGGCGTCGCGCTGGGAACGGTCTTGTTTCCGCTACTCACCGCACACGCTCAACGCGGTGAGACCGACAAGCTGCGCGCCGACCTCTCGCTGGGCGT
>JAYUFF010000362.1:0-5795 GCA_043738825.1 Schlesneria sp. | reverse complement strand
GGTCCGGTCGATGAGACGCAGTTGCCGGACGAAGTGCGCCGTCTGAAAGAGTGGGCGGCCGACGGCATCGACCTGCGTCCGCTGTTGCCCGCGCGGCGTGAGTGTCTTCAGTGGCTGAAGTCGGAGTACTTGAAATGAGCCTCGCGTCCGCCTGTTTGTGGACGCTGGCTCGGACGCTGGTGATCTGTCTCATCGCGTGGCCCGTCTGTGCGGCGGTCGAGTGTTGGTTGAAGAACCTCACGGACACGCGGCGGTCGATGGTGTTGATCGGTCTGCTCGCGCCGTTCTGCTTTCCCGAGTTGCTCGTGGGCTATGCCTTCCGCGACCTCGCGATGTTTCATCCGCGCTGGGCCGAGGCGTTGTGCAGCGGCTTGTTGTTCGTGCGAGTCGTCCCTGTCGGAGCCGTCGCGCTGCTCATGGCTCCGCTCGGCGAACTGGACGCGATGGCGATGCACTGCCGCCGGATACTCGTGCGTGCGCGAAGGGATTCGATGCGCGAGTGGCTCGAACTGGTGAAGTGTTACTGGCACGGACCGGTCCTGCGGGCGCTACCGGCTCTCGGACTGATGGGGATCGTGGCGTTTCAAGAGTTTGAACTGGCGGCCCTGCTGATGACCACGAGCTGGACCGACTGGTTCGTCGCGGCGGAACGAGTGGGCCTCGACCGGAGCGAGATGCTGCGACAGACCTCGTGGCCGCTGCTCATGCAACTGCCGGTGCTGCTGGCCATCGTCTGGTGGTTGCGTCGAGTGGCCGTTCGTCGGCGAGGGGAGGCATCGAGTGAGTCGGATGTTGTCACGATTGGCCGCTCGAATCGAATGACCTGTTGGTTCGCGGCAGGATACGTCGCCAGCGCGTTCATCGCCGGTTGCCTGGTTCCGCTGAGCCTGATCGGATGGCGAACTTTCGATGGTCTGAACCTGCTGTTGCGGCAGCGGACTCAACAGATGGGCCTCGCGCGAGAGATCGCGATCTCGATGGCCGTGGCCTTGTGCGCGAGTCTGACCGCGTGGGCGATCTGCCGGTACTCGAAGAGACTCGGCTGAGACGAGCGGCAGCAAAGGGCTTACTCATCGAAGCCTGACGCGCAAGCGAGGCACGCTCGGCCACTGATCCTTCGCTTGCGCGTCAGGCTTCGATCTGCGATACGACAACTCCTGACGCTCGCCTCATGTCGCCCGCACTCTCCGTTATCAACTCGGCACTCGGATAATTCGCAGCCGCATGCCGTCCCTTAAACGACTTGTTCCGTTGGTACCCCGATTGACCAAGATTCGCGGTTTGACCTACAAGACGCGGCGGTCGGCGACGTGGGGGAGGCGTAAGCTCGAATTTTGCCGTTTCATTTGGACTGCGGCAATTGATTGTCGCTTTCATTTCTCCTGCCGCCGTGAGTTTTGAAAGGCTGAGCCACCACGCAGGTTTTCAAAAACGGTGCGAGACTCAAAGAAAGGAAAGCGGTGATGAATCCCCGCACTCCAAATCGGGCAAAAATTGAGCGAAGGGATGCGATGAGCCAGCTTCAGATCGAAACATTGAGCGGGGCAACGGCCAGAGACGACTTGAACGATCAGACGGTGCGGCGTCCGGGAGTGACGGGTCGCGAGGCGCGGCAGTCGCCTGTGGGGACGAATGCTCTGCCGCTCGCGACTCGTTCGCGGCAGTTTGTCATGCCGGCCTCGCCGCTGCTCGCCACCGAATACGTTTGTCCCGGCGAGACGCCTGCGATCTCGCACAGCATCCATTTGGCTCGGCTGTCGTCGTTCTACTCGAAGTGCCGCGAGTGCCCTCATCGCCATGATGTCGGTAGCCACTCGGTTCATCCGGTTGCAGCGTCGGGCCATGCGGTCGAAGTCTCGCGCGTGCAGGTCAGCCGCGCGGTGCGGGCCTCACTGTTGGAGACCGATGGCGTGCGCGGCGTCTACCTGAACGAACTGGATCGCACGCGCGCGGCCGAGTGGGGCGCGGCGTTGGCTTCGATGTTGTGGGATGACGAGCCGCGTGTGGGAGGGACACGGGGACACGGGGACAAGGGGACAAGGGGCGATGAAGATCTCGTTGAAGGCGATGCAGCTTTGTCCCCGTGTCCCCTTGTCCCCGTGTCCCCTTGTCCTGCTGCCTCCGCGCGGCGCGGCCCGACGGTCGTCATTGGCTTCGACGAACGCCCCGCTTCACCTGACATCGTGACCGGCGTGGCGCTCGGGTTGCGGCGGATGGGGTGTCAGGTGATCGACCTGGGGCAGGCGACGGCACCGTGCTTTCAATTCGCCGTGCAGCATCTGGATGCTGCGGCCGGGTTGTTTGTGACGGGAGCCGGTTGCGATCCGGCGTGGACCGGCTTCGATGTTGTCGGACGCGGCGCGAGGCCGTGGTCGAGGGGGCACAAACTGGAGGAACTGGAAGCTCGCGCGCGGGCTGGCGTGATGCGACCGACTCGCGCGGCCGGATCGCAGCGGACGTTTCAGGCTCTCGTGCCGTATGAGGCCGGGTTGTGGAAGCACTTTCACGCGCTGAGGCCATTGCAGGTGGTTTGCGGTTCGGCCACGAAGCTGTTGCCGCGCATTGTCGATCGACTCTTCGCCAAGCTGCCGTGCCGAGTGACTCACGTCACACTGCCCGTTCGTCGGCGAGACCTGCGCGATGAGCAGGACAGCGATGTGCGTCGCGTCGCGACAGCCGTGGTCTCGGGCGGGCAGCATTTCGGCCTGATCGTCGATGACGACGGACAGCGCTGCGCGTTCGTGACCGAACGGGGGCGACTCGTCACGCCGGGCGAGCTGGCTCGCCTCTTGATCGACTTTGAACGGCACGAGCATCACCACCTGAAGGTTGTCGTCACAGAAGCACTCGCGGGCGAACTGTCTGCGTGGTTGATGCGACTCGGTGTGAAAGCCGTGACCTCTGAAGAATCGGCCGCGTCGGTCACTGCGTCGTTGGTGGAGCACGCAGCGCGACTCGGGTTGCTGGACGACGGACGAGTCTGGCTCGGTGAAGCCACCCCGACGTGCGACGCCCTCGTGACACTCGCCCGCGTGTTGCAGGCCCTCAGTTTGAGCGACGCCTCGTTCGGCGAGGTGGTGTCGCGAATGAGTCGGTCGCAGGCGTAGCTCGTGCGGTCGTCGAGAAGGTACTCTTGGTGTCAGCCCAATGGCACTCACTTTGTCACGAGGCTTGTGAGCGGCAAGGCGCTAGCCGCCGGTTCTTGCGTGAGTTATCGATGTCACGACACCGGTGGCTAGCGCCATTCCGCTCAAAGTGAGTGCCATTGGGCTGACGCCACCCGGCTCACCAAGACCCCAACGGGACATCATTTCGGCAAGACGGTTGGTTCGACATCCGTCGTTACTTCACGCAAGCTGGCGGTCGCCGGACTCGAGACCAAGAGTGAATGGCGTCCGTTTTCGGCGATTGATCCGCCGATCATCTCGATGTGCGACGTGCCGGTGACTGCGAGGCCCGCGCGGCCGTTGTTGAGGCAGTTCACATTTTCGAGCGTCACACCGCGACACATGTTTTGCGCGCGCAGGCCATCGAAGCGGAAGTCGCGCAGCGTGAGGTTCTCGATCCGCACGTGCTCGACCTGATACAGCGACAGCCCCGTTTGCTCGGCGGCATACGCGAACGATTGAGTTGTCGGCGCATCGCCGTCGGCGCGAAAGTAGATCTCGCCGTGCCAGGCCGTCCATTGTCCGGCGGCCAGCGTTTCGAGCGGGTTCAGGTGGGCCTCGGGCTGCAACTCGGGAAGCGACCGTCCGTCCCGCAGCAGCCGGTAGAAACCCTTGCGAGTCAGCGTCAGCTTCCACAGGTCCGGTCCCGCACGACGCCAGCCCTCGCGCGGGACGGCTCGCGCGCCGCTGAGCGTGGCACCGTTACCGACGATCGTGAACGGACGCTGTGTTGTGCCGCTGTGCCTCGCACCGTTTAGTGACAGGGAGTCGTAATACACTCCTCCCGCCTGAGTCAGCACGATGCGATCGCCGAATCCGGCCAGGTGCATCGCGCGATGCAGCGTGCGCACCGGACCGCTCCCCTGGTCGATCGGCAGCGCCAGCTCACCGTCAAACATGTCGTTGCCGATCTGATTATCGACGAAGATGTCGCCGGCCGACGCCTGGTCGAACGCAGCGAGTGCCCAAGTCAGCGCGAGAGTCGTCACGATCAAGCCACGCATGAAAAGTCCTTCTCGGAGATCGGGCGTCGGAGTACGGGTTGGTTTTGAGCGGCTCATCATCCAGACGGCCAACGGGTGGCCCCATCGTGCAACGGATCGGGGACCGTTGTGAAGAGCAGTCGTTGGGAAAGTGACGGATTCCCGCCGATCAAAGCCGAACACCCCGGCACGAAATGTGCGCAGGCCAGCAAGACCAGGGCCATCGTCTTTTTCAAATGGGGGTGCCACGGTCACGGAGCTTCGACGTGGCCGTGCGAGGAAGTGAAGGCTGATTCCCCGTCTCACGGCCATGTCGAAGCTCCGTGACCGTGGCACCCCATCACCCAGATTCAACAAGGCGATGGCCCTGCAAGCAAGACGATGCGAACCCGTCGAACGACGGACCCCGCAAGAGCAAGTTGTTCGCCCGCTACCGCGTGCGACGGGCGACGGAATGCTGACCGTTGAGTTGGGAAGCCGATTCGCGGTGGTTGGCCGGCGCGAGTGCGTGTTCGAGGCGTGAGAGCAGGGCCTCGATTTGAGTGGCCTCGGCGTCGGAGAGGGTCTCGTCGCCGAAGCGGACCCGGTAGAAGACCTCGGAGACGGCGCGCGGGACTTCGTGCAGGCGGGCCTCGCGCAGTTCGAGGACCAGTGTCTCGGCCGCCAGTGTCGCGAACTCGTGCTGCGTCTGCGTCGCTGCGCGCTGCAAGCCGCGCGACTGCATCAGCCGGACGAACCGTTCGTAGAACTCGATCCAGCGTCGGCTGGCCGGGAGGGGTGAGTGTTTCCAGTCGCGCCAAGACAGGCGCAGCCGACTCAACCGGCGTCGGAAGAACCAGGCGCACGCACCGAGTCCCCAGAGCGTGGCGGCTCCGCCGAAGCTCCACCAGTTCTGCGGATTGGTGACGAGGTGCAGGAACGATTCGAGGCTCGCTCGGGGGGAGGCCCAGAGTTCCAGCACAGTCTCCCAGAACAGGGCGGCGATCTCGCGCGACGGGCGGTAGATCAGCTCCTCCTGCCGGTCGAACGAGATGTTGACGATGTTCTCGCTCCACAGACCGGACACTCGCGCGCGAACGTCGGTCCAGACGGAGCGTCGCGTGGCGACCTCGGCCACGCTGGCCGTGCGCTCTGCGGCGGGAGTGCCATCCAGCGTGACCCACGTCTTCCGGTCGATCAACGCCTCGACCCAGGCGTGTGCAAACCGCTGTTGGATGTGGAGCGTTCCGTCCGAACTCAACACGCCCCCTTTGAAGCCCGTGACCAGTCTGGCCGGGATGCCGACCGAACGGAGCATCATCACCAGGGCCGAGGCAAAGTACTCGCAGTGCCCCGCCCGGCGGTTGAACAGAAAGTCCTCGACCGGATCGATGCTCGCATCCTGAATCGCCATGCTGAGGCTGTACCTGTATCGGCCGGGCTCCAGAAAATGGGACTCCAGAACGCGGGCGATTTCCAGTTCGGTCAGTTCGTGCTTTTGACGCGACTGCGCCTCGCCGACCGTTTGGCTGGCGAGCGTTTGCAGTCGTTCCAGTCCTCCGGGAACTGTGAGGTTTCGCCGGAGGTAGAGGGTCGATAAGTAACGTCCCAATGTTTCGCGCGAGACATCCAGCCCAATCGGCTCCGGCAGGTTTGCGGCGAGCAA
>JAYUFF010000361.1:0-2191 GCA_043738825.1 Schlesneria sp. | reverse complement strand
GAGTCACCACGTTTGACGAACACTCGGCCTCTCACCCTTCATCGATCACATCCGCGCCCAACTCGGCACGAGCTTGAACAGGCCGATGGCCAGCAACGTTCCTCCCAACGGGATCAGGACCGTCGTGACGAAGATCGGGCCGTAGGCACGGGCGTGGGTCTCGCCGCAGATGACGCGGATCAGCATCACGACGAAGCCGTTCGCGGGGAGCGAGTCGAGCGTCCCCGAGGCAATGGCCACCACGCGATGCAAGGCGCGCGGAGCGACTCCCAGTTCATCGACGAAGATCGGCTTGAGAATCGGCAGCGCGATTGCCTGCCCTCCGGAAGCCGATCCCGCGATGGCCGCGATCACCGCGACGGCCAGCGCCGCACCGAGCAATGGATCGCCGGGAAGGTGAGTCACCGCATCAACGACTCGCTGAAACGCGGGCAGGTCTTTGACGGCCGCTCCAAACCCGACGACCGCCGCCGTCGAACCGATGGCGAGGAACCCGTTCGCGAAGCCCTCACCCAGACATTTCCAGCCGTCTTTCAAATGAGACCGCAGCAGGACGAAGGCCGCGACCACGCCGAGAAAAATCGACAGCGTCGGGTCTTCCGGTACGTGGGCGAGCAGCCGCTGAACTCGCTCGCCAGCAATTCCCGACGCGCTCAACACCGACTCACACGACGAGGCGATCTCGCGGCAAGCCAACGGCAGCAGATTGAGCGCCGCCACCGTCACGACCAACGGCACGATGGCTCGCCACACGCGCGGCAACGAGGTTGCATGCCGATCGACATGATCGCTCGCGCGATCCTCCCAACGATGCCCCGCCTTCACCTCGCGACGAATGGCCCAATCGAGGTAGACCTGCCCGACAAGAAACATCAGCGAACCGACAATCAAACTGACCGGCCAGCCCGCGCGGGCGTCCGTCAGCGGGGCCTTTGTCACCGCATCGACCAGATACTGGATCGGGATCAGATTCTGAATCTCGGGCGAGCCGGCCGAGGTCATCGTGAACGTGATCGAACCGAGACAAATCGCACCGGGGATGAACCGCCTCGGCAGATCGGCCCGTCGAAAGAGTTGCACTGCCAGCGGAAAGACCGAGAAGCCCACCGCGAACACCGACACACCGCCATACGTCAGCACGGCGCACGCCAACACCACGGCCAGACACGCGCGGTGTGCTCCCAAGCGATGGCCGATCGAGTCGGCAATGCTCACTGCCGCCCCGGACTCTTCCATCAGCTTTCCGAACACCGCCCCGAGTGCCACGATCAGATAGAACCGCCGCACGAAATCGGCAAACCCCGTCATGTAGGCCCCGGTCATCGCCGCGAGCGGATCGAGGCCGCTCAGCGTCACCGTGACCAATGCGCATAACGGAGCGACGACAAAGATGCTCCTCCCTTGGACTACCAACACGGTCAGCAGTGCCATCCCGCCGAGCAGAACCAGCAGTTCGTAAAGCGGAATCAACATGCGATTCGTCTCTCCCGTGTGATGACAGAATCATGTGGAACAAAATGATGATGAAGAGGCGTCACTTCACATGACTGCCCCCGGACATGGCGGCTCCAGACAGGGATGCTTTTGCTTTCATGATTCTGTTCTCATGATTTTGTCTTGCAGGCTTCTCTGATTCAGAGCAGAGCGAATTTTACTTCACGTCCATGCCCAGATTCTTCACGAGGAAAGCCCAGAGGTCGGCGGCCTCTTCGATGAGCTTCGCGGTCGGTTTGCCCGCACCGTGACCGGCTCGGGTTTCGATGCGGATCAGCGTGGGAGCTTCTCCCGTGTGATGCTCTTGCAGGCGGGCGGCGAACTTGAAGCTGTGGCCGGGGACGACGCGGTCGTCCGTATCGGCAGTCGTCACCAGCGTCGCGGGGTATTTCGTGTTGGGCTTGAGATTGTGATACGGCGAGTAGGCGAGAAGCGCCTTGAACTCGTCGGCGTTATCCGCGCTGCCGAAGTCATCGACCCAGAAGCGACCGGCGGTGAACTTGTGGAAGCGCAGCATGTCCATCACACCGACAGCGGGCAGGCACGCGCCGAACAGATCGGGGCGCTGCGTCATGCACGCGCCCACGAGCAATCCGCCGTTGCTGCCTCCCTGAATGGCGAGCTTCTTCGGGCCGGTGTACTTGTGCTCGATCAGCCACTCGGCGGCGGCGATGAAATCGTCGAAGACGTTTTGCTT
>JAYUFF010000360.1:0-2198 GCA_043738825.1 Schlesneria sp. | reverse complement strand
GGCAAACGCAAGCTGGCTCCCAACGCCATCGGCGTGGGCGCGAATGTGGGCACCGCGTTGATGGCGTTGGGGCTAAACGTAAAACATCTCATTCGTGACCGTGCAAGGTATCACTTCTCACTCGCCTGCAATTTGCGCGCAGTCTGCACAGAAGTTGCAATCTAAGAATCTATTTGAGCAGCGCGGGCAACGCCGTCTTCACGTCCTGCACCGTCGCATTGCGGCTGACGACCACGCCCTCCGCATTGACGAGGAACATCGTCGGCAGCGAGATCACGCCGTAGCCCAGCGCCGTGGGACTGCCGAGTCCTCCCGGCTGGTACAACTGCGGCCACGTCATCCCGTGCTGCGTGAGGTACGGTTTGACCGCCGCCTTCTGCACGTCGAGGCACACGCCGATGATCTCGAATCCCTTCGCTCGATGCTCTTTGTACAGGGCACGCAATTGCGGGAGGTCATCCTCACAGACTTTATATTCGCTGGCCCAGAAGACGACGAGGATCGCCTTCGCCTTGCCTCGGTAGCCGCGAATGTCGATCGTGCCGCTCTCCAGCCCCGGCCCCGACAACACCAGCGGCTTCCCCTTCAGATCGAGACGACGCAGTGCTCCCACCGCCCGCTGCCCCGCTTCTGTTTTCGGCTTCTCTTTGGCCAACCGCTGATACCACTCCATCGCCTCTTTGGTGCGGGCATTCAGTTCCTCGTGATGCGCCAACAGCAGCATCGCGTCCGCCGTGTCCTCGGCGTCGGTGAACTCCTTGACAAAGTCCTCCAAACCCTTGATCCATGCCTGCTGTACTTCGGCCGCCTTGTCCTTTTCTTTCTCCGACTCTTGCAGGTCCACGTAATACTGCGCCTGAATCCGGCGATAGGCGACGTACGGCACCAGTGGCGACTTCGGGCTGCGGCGGCGCTGATCCAATTCCATGGCCTTCAGGTCGGCGGCCCCTTCCGGATAGGTTCCGATTTGAGACGCGAGGGCGTATCCGTCCGCAAGCTGCTTCATGAGCAGCAGCTTCTCGTCGTCCGTCTCCGCCAGTTCGATGGCCTTCTTGAGGAGTTCGCCGCGCCGCGCCATCAGCGTCTTCACCGCCGCGCGATCCGCGTTCGGTTGAGTCAGACCCTGTTCGATCTTGACCAACTCACCGAGGATCTTTTCGACCTCGGGCGATGTCCCGCCGTTCGCCGCGCCACCACCACCCGCAGTCATGAGCGGCTGCATCAAGACGCCACCAGCCGAGACGACGTTGTCCCCTTCGATCGGCTGCGGAACCTGAGTCAGCTTCCAAACCTCGCCGATGCGGATCATCTCACCGATCTGCACGGCGGCGAACTTGCCCTGCGTCTCCACGATCGCCATCGCGTTCTCGTAAACGTGCAGGTCGCCCGTGGCCTTGTCGTCATCGGCCGGGATGACGCTCGGCATTTGTGCGTCGAACCGCGCCCAGCGCGCTTGCGCGGTGAGCACCTTGCTCTTGGCGAGGATGGCCCGCGACTTCTTGCTCGCATCGGCCGCCGACTCCAGCAGCTTCGTCGCCATCGCCTGATTGAGTCCCACCGCCTTGAGGTCTTCCGGCGTGATCAACACCGATTGCAAGGCCGCATCATCGCCCGCGACCATGGCCCGGATCGCCTCTTTCGAGGCTTCGGCCGCCGACAGAATTTTCCAGGTTTCAATCCGACCATCCTCGTTCTGATCGATCCCCCAGCGCGAGCCGCCGAGGTTCAGCCAGCGCGATTGATCGACCTTTTCATTGTCATTGGTGTCGATGTCGCGATAGACCTCGATGCCGTGGTTGTAGTACCGCCACTGATCGAGCTTGTTGTCGCCGTCGGTGTCGAGGAATTTCCTCAGAATCTGACCGGCCGGCCCGAGCACGACCCAGCCCGACGCCTTCCCCTTCCGCTCCAGTTCCACCTTGCACTTGGCGTATTCATCGGGCTTCGGAGTTTCGTATTCGACATCCTTCTGCTTGGGCAGGAATGTCATCGTCTCCTTCACGGCGGGAGGCGGTGCGGCCCGCGTCTCACTCGGAACCCAACCCGCACCGATCAGCAACACACCCACCCCAGCCAGTCGTGTTCGCAACTTCATTCCATGACTCCATGCGGCTCACCGAGAAGCGGTTTCAATTCCGTAGCCACGTTCGCCAGAACGTGGGAAATCCCGCGAAAACCTCACGTTCTGGCGAACGTGG
>JAYUFF010000359.1:0-2198 GCA_043738825.1 Schlesneria sp. | reverse complement strand
AATCTCACGGCCACGTCGAAGCTACGTGACCGTGGCACCCGATTTCCCGGATTCAACAAGGCAATGGACCTGTCAAAGCAGGACGTTGATCTGGCATTGTCCGGTCGAGAACGTTGAAATGGGGCGGCCTCTTGCCCAACGAAGACCCACCTTTCGAGAACCGCACGATGCTTGCCACACGCCTGACTGCGATCGCCTGCCTCACGCTGAGCCTTGGTTTCTCGTCGTTACTATTCGCGGAACCGCCTTCTGCCAGCTACGTCTTCCCGGCGGGAGGCCAGCGCGGGACGAACGTCTCCGCGCGAGTCGGCGGCTGCAATTTGCAGGACGCACCGCGCCTCATCTGGATTGGCGAGGGAGTCGCCGCTCCCGCGACGCTGACGCCGGTTCCAGCGGTCTGGTTTGAGGGGCCGGTCATTCCTCAACCCGCGTCGCAGTCGAAGGAAGACTATCCCAAGGACTTTTCCGCTCTGTTGACGCTCGCGCCAACCGCGCCGCTCGGTTTGCAAACGTGGCGGCTGGCCACCTCACAGGGCGTGACATCGGCCTGGGGATTTGTGGTCGGTGAATTTCCCGAGGTCATCGAAGACGAAGTCGATGGCCAGTCGCCGGCCGTGCGCGTCGAGTTGCCCGTCACGATCAACGGCCGCATCTTTCCGCGCGAGGATGTCGATGCCTGGAGCTTCATCGCGAAGGCCGGTCAAGCGGTGACGTGCCACGTCGCGACATCCGTGTTCGGCTCGCCGCTCGATGCGCGGATCGAGGTCCGCGATTCCGCCGGGCGAATCCTCGCCGAGCGGCTGCCCGAGGGATCGGTCACGCCCGCGCTGCGATTCACCGCGCCGGCCGACGGTGAGTACCAGATTCGCATTCACGACACGGCCTTTGGCGGTTTGCAGGATCACGTCTACCGGCTGACGGTCACGGCCGGGCCGTGCCTCGACGCGGCCTATCCGCTGGGAGGCCGTCGCGGTGCGAAGACTCGTCTCGAACTGAGCGGCGTCAATCTGCCACAGCCTGCGGTCGAGATCACGTTGCCGGGCGAAGGTTCCGAGTTTGTCTGGCGGTTGGATGACACGAAGTCCTCGTGGGGCGAAGTGCGACTCGACCTCGACGACTTCGACGAACTGCTCGAAGTTGAACCGAACGACATGACGCCGCAAGCGTGTTCCGTCCCGAGCGTCCTCAACGGCCGCATTCAACATCCGGGCGATGTCGATGTCTGGCGGTTCGCGGCCAAGAAGGGGATCGAGTACCAGTTCGAGGCCCGCGCCGCGCGACTCGGTTCGCCGCTCGACGCGGTGCTGGAAGTACTCGACGCGGACGGCAAGCGACTCGCCGAGGCGGACGACTTGGGCAACGGCCAAACCGACGCGCGACTTCGTTTCACCGCGCCGGCCGATGCCGAGTACCGCGTCAGCGTGCGCGATCGGCTCGCCTCGCGTGGTGACGCTCGCTTCGCGTATCGCATCCGTGCGACATCGATCGAGCAACCCGAGCTCGCGCTGACACTCGCGGTCGATTCGACGAATCTCGAACGGGGCAAGACCGGCAACGTGAAGGTGTCGCTCGCGCGCGGGCCGGGCTTCAAGGAACCGGTCGCGATCGAAGTGGAGGGACTGCCGCCGGGCGTCACGCTCGCCGCACCACCGGTGATCGCCGCGAACCAGAACGACGTGCAGCTTCAATTCAAGGCGGAGGCCGATGCCCGCATCACGGCCGTCCCGCTCAAGATCATCGGCCGAGCCAAGGTCGGCGACCGCGAGTTCGTTCGCCCCGTGCGAGTCATCGATCTGCCGCCGCCTCAGGGATCAACGACACCGCCGGTCGCCAGCGAACCTTTCTGGCTGGCCGTCGTCCCGCCGACACCGTTCAAGTTCGTCGGCATCTTCGAAACAAAGTTCATCCCGCGCGGAGCGGTCTACGTCCGCAAGTACCGTGTGGAACGCAACGGTTTTGAAGGACCGCTCGAAGTGCAACTGGCCGACCGGCAGGGGCGGCACTTGCAGGGCGTGACCGCGTCACCAGTCGTGATCCCGGCCGGGCAGTGCGACTTCGAGTTCGCCATCGTGCTGCCGCCGTTCATGGAGATCGGCCGGACGTGTCGCTCGACGCTCAGCGTCTCGGGCGTCGTGTCCGATCCCGACGGCAGTCCGCACAAGGTCAGCTACAGTTCCAACGACCAGAACAACCAAATG
>JAYUFF010000358.1:0-2202 GCA_043738825.1 Schlesneria sp. | reverse complement strand
CCCGTTCGTCCGTCAACAGGCCGAGCAACTGTCGAAACGCATCCGCCCGTCACAAGAGATGCCGCTGCCAATCTCGGTCGATCTCGCCTACCGCATCGTCTTCGCGCGAGTCCCCTCGGAACCCGAGCGGACTCAAATGCTGGCCTTCATCGAATCCCAGCGTGCGCTCGCGGGAGGCGACCCCGCCGCAAACACCGACAGGGCGCTGACCGAGTTCTGCCATGTCCTGCTCTGTCTCAATGAGTTCGTTTACATTGACTGACTGAAATCGCCTTCACCTCCGAGAGGGCGGGGCTATGCCAGCCCAAAACAACGTTGAGTGGGTCAACCGAAACCATCAATTGCCTGAAGCAGAATGAACACAATCGACACACTCGACTACACGCCATTTTTATCGACGATCAAACCTCCCACGTTCTGGATACGGGTTTGCTCTTGGTGGAGCAATGACACAAACGGGCGTGGTAGCGAACCCTCGTCAGACCCTGCCACGTATAGTCCATGTAATCCGGAAGAGCGGCTGGACATTTACCGCAATTTGCTTGAGGACGCACGGACGATTTATGTCTTTCGCAACGGAACCGCAGTCTTCTCGACGGAAGCGATGTCAGAAGTGGAAGCCGCCAATATTATGAAGGAACATGGTCGTGTTCGGCCCGGAACATCTGCTGCCGATTTTCACGTTGCTTCAATTGAATCGCGCATTTCCGGGTTCGCTGTAAGATATTCGCATCCACAGATTGTTTCGTTCGGTGGAAGTACTGACTTTCCACCTACCCTTCCCAAGCCGATCGCGGGTTCCATGATAAGGCTCAGCCGGGATATGGACTCGTACGATTTGCATATGGTGGCACACTACGCGGATTAAGAAATAACACGGCCTCATCTTCCCACCGAATTCATACATCAGGAGCTGATCCCATGTTCCACGACAACCCGACGAATGACATCGCCCTTCCGTCGCGACGCCGGTTTCTCCAGCAGGCCGGACTCGGATTCGGTTCGCTCGCGCTGGCGAGCCTGCTTCACCAGGAAACAAACGCGGCACCCAGCGTCGGCGGCGATCCGCTCGCGCTCAGATCGCCGCACTTTCCGGCGCAGGTGAAGTCGATCATCTGGATGTTCATGACGGGCGGTCCGTCGCAAGTCGATACGTGGGACTACAAACCGGAACTGCAGAAGCGCGATGGCCAGGATCTCGCCGGGTCCGATCCGAAAACCGGCTTCTTCACCACGAGCGGCAAGTGTTTGAAGTCGCCGTTCGAGTGGAAGCAGCATGGTCAATCAGGATCGTGGGTCTCGGGCATCTTCCCGCACTTGTCGCAGCACGTGGACAAGATGTGCTTCCTGCATTCGATGCATCTGAAGCAGAATAATCACGCACCAGCATCGATCGAGTTGATGTGCGGTACGAACCGACCGGGCCTTCCCGCGCTCGGGGCCTGGATGACCTACGGCCTCGGTTCGATGAATCAGGACTTGCCGTCATACGTCGTGCTGCACGACACGCGGCCGCGCGGTGACGATCAGATCTGGTCGGCCGGCTTCCTGCCGAAGACGTATCAGGCCCTCTCGCTGGATGCACGGCGAAAGGAGGCAGTCGATAATCTGGCGCGTGATGCCAAGCACAGCGACGCTCAACAACGGGCACAACTCGATCTGATTCGCCAGTTGAACCAACAGCACGCGGCGGCCCGGCCGACTCAAGCCGATCTCGCGGCGCGGATCAATTCGTACGAACTGGCCTATCGCATGCAGATGTCCGCGCCCGAAGCACTGGACCTGACGAAAGAGTCCGAAGCAACTCACAAGATGTACGGCATGGATCAGCCCGAGTGCGCGACGTTCGCTCGGCAGTGCCTGCTCTCGCGGAGACTCGTAGAACGCGGCGTGAGGTTCGTCCAGATTTTCGCGGGCAAGGGAACCGGAGCAGACGGCAGCGTCAACGACGTGCCATGGGATTGCCACTCGGACCTGGAAACGAATCACCGTTCAAACGGCCTCCACACGGACCAGCCAGCGGCGGCGTTGCTCGCGGACCTCGATGCGCGCGGGCTGCTCGAATCGACGCTCGTGATCTGGGGGGGCGAGTTCGGACGGACATCCGATTCACAAGGCTCCAAGGGCCGCGATCACAACCCGAACGGCTTCACGATCTGGATGGCGGGGGCCGGTGTCAAAGGAGGCTTTCATTACGGAGCC
>JAYUFF010000357.1:0-5827 GCA_043738825.1 Schlesneria sp. | reverse complement strand
CCCCGGCCCCCAACGGCCCCCGCCACTGCGGCCAATCCCCCTCCCCCGCGCGAGCCTCAGCCCTCCCCAGCAGAAGAACTCCGCACGACAGCACGATGGGAAGCAGCCTGTGCAGCAGTGATCGTTTCATAGTGGCCACACTCCGTATGCGGTTCTGACACTTCGCGACGGAGCTTATACGCCGCATGTCGTGTCTCCGCTGGCAGAGAGGTACCACGACAACTGTGGGTTTCGGATTACTGAGGTATAGGCGTGCCGTGATTCCCAAACTGCCCCAGTCGCTTTTCAAGGATCGCCATCACTTTAGCGGCGAGCTTTTCACTGGCGGTCTTTTCTGCGGCCTGCTGGTGAAACTCGGTGCGCATGTGTTCGGCGTACTCGCGGTAGTGCTGCAATGCGGCAGAACAAGCTGCCGGGTCACGGGGAATCATGACCGGGCCGCGGCGACCGCATTCGTGAGCCGCCAGCGCCAACTGAGCGCGTTGCTCCTTCTCTAACTCGACAAGATGACTTCCCATTTCCAATTCGACCAAGCCCATGATGGGGCGGAGCACTACTTTGGCTTTGCCGTCGTGGAGTTCAATTGTCTCGGCGTCCTTGATCTCGGCACCGTAGAAGTCCTCGGGAAAGCGGCGGATCAAGGACGTGTCGAGTGCGTCCCAGATTTCAGCGGCCATCGCTTCTGGTGAGGGGCTGCCACCACGCTTGGTCCGTTTCTTGTTTTCATTGGCCCGCAGTTCCTTGTCGCGAATCGCCCGGTGCATCGTGGTCATTTCCGCGTACAGTCGGTCGCGAATCGCCTTGCGTTCGGTGGCGTCGGTCAAACCGAGCAGTTCCAACACCGCATCGTCCAGCGCGAGCCGGGCAGGGTCCGAGAATTCGTCGGTGAGATTTCGGGTCTTTCGCTTGGTCATGGCATCGAGGGCGGTGCTGATTCTCTTGGCGACGGCGCGCGTTGCCTGACGAACATCGGGCACAGGCATCATCTTGACATCGACGACTTCGGTTTTGAGGTTGCCTTCCGTTCCCGCCCAGCGTCCGAAGAGGTGCTTGTGCATCGCGACCAGCGTTGAGTTGAGCACGCCGCACAGTACGGCTGAATCAACGTCGAGCGGATACACGTCGTATAGGTTGCAGTTACAGAGCAACTGGCCATCGTTGATCGGAACGATATGGCGGTATTGCTGAGCCTTGGGCCAGAACATGGCCCCGCGGCGATCGGTCGTGAGGTCGTACCATTCGCGCGTGTCGCTGGCCCGCCCCTTGACGGTGCTCCCCGTGTCAAACCCTTCCTTCTCGCCCCACAGAATGTACTTCAGGGCCTGAGTGTTTCTGAGCTTGGCCCGCGTGTCGCCACACAGGAAGACCTGCAACCGCAAATCGGCGGGGTCGATTTTGATCCCGTGGACGCCGTTGGTCTCCATCAGGTTGTGAACTTCCGGCTCTAAATACCGTGCTTCGATGAGGTGGTCACTGCCGTCGCCCGCGCGAACGACCCGGATGCGATCCGTCTGAATCGGCAGGATGCCCCAACGGCCTTTGAACTCCTTCGGTGTCCGGTGTCGGTCCAGATGTTCCTGAGTCACATCACGGACGAAGAAGAACTTGTCGCAGCCTGTTTTGACACCGAACCGAACTTCGGCGATGACGCTCAATGGGACAAGTCGTTTGGTGAAACGTTCCGCAAGTTCAAAGTAAAGGTCGGGCGCACGCAGGTGGACGCCCCACTTGCCACCGAAATAGCGACCGTGCGCAGTCTTCGACTTTTTCGACTTTGTGGACGCCGACACTTCAGCGTCGTCATCGTCCGATCCGTCATCGATCTTGCCAACCATCAAGGCATTCTTGACACCCGCATCCCACAAGTCGCCTTGCCGCACGACGCGAACTCGCCAGTGCGGGTCGATCACGTCCACAGTCAAGCTCTCGATCCGTCCGCGCAGTGCTTCGGCAGCAACTTGACGCTGTTCTTCATTCTGACTGGCGGGAAAGATGTCGGACATGAGCGAGCGAATCTGTACGAAGCGAATCAGGCTCTCTCGCCGTTTGGTCGCATCTTTCTCACGGCGCAGGATCGCGGCGCAGGTTGTCACTCGCGCGCCGGTAAACCACGGCTCCAATTGGCTCTCGAAAATGGCAAGGACTGCGAAGTTCTTCAGCACGAACTCCTGCAAACGAAAGCCGTACTCGACATCCAGCCAACCACTGGAAGTGAGAAAACCAAAGTGAGCGTCGTCCTTGAGAAACTTGGCGACGTGAGGCCAAAAGTAGACGTGCAGGTCGCTGCGTCCCGAGAACGCGATGTCAGGAGCAAAGGCTGCGGCAAGACCGGACAAGTGCTGCTTGTAGGCTTTTTGCTCTTTCTTGATCTGGTCGAGCCCCTTGGTCGTGATCTTGATGCGGCCCTTGAACTCGGCGGTCGGCGGGATGCTGATTTCCTCCTGCCGCACGTAGGGCGGATTCCCAACAACGGCGTCGAGTGGGGGGATGTACACCGGCAACATCTGTCCATGCTTCCCGCCCGAGCCGAGCGGCACCGTGAGGACCACGCGGTCGGGTGACACGTCAAAGAAATCCTTTTGGGCGACGAGCGGATAGTTTTGATCGTCGATGAGATCGCGCGTGGCGAGGTTCATCGTTGTCAGATGCGTTGCGTAGGCAGAGATGTCCGTTCCCATGAGCTGGTTCAGAGCATCCGTGTGCGTCAGCACGGTCCCGGACTTGGCGGCGAGGTACTTCTTGCGGGCATACGCTCGAACGAGGAACGTACCTCCCCCACACGCTGGGTCCATGACGTTGGCGTTGGCGTCACGAATGCAAAAGGCATTGATCAGGTCCACGACCTCCGGCTTGGTGTAGTGCTGGCCATAGCGATGACGTTCTTCGGGACTGATGAGCCTCTCGAAGATTGGGCCGATCACGTCGTAGTTGAGCTTTGTGAAATCGAACCGCTCGACTGAATTGAGCAGATCACGCCAAGCGGGCACTGCGTCGTCGGTGGTAAAAGGAAGCTCGTCGCCAAAGTCGCCCTTGAAGATCGTCTCGTAATCACGACTGTGCCGCATCGCATCAGTGAAGGCGTTGACCAGTGTCTCTTGAAGCTGTTTCGCGGTGGAGACGCTGACGGGCAAACGCAGGAGCTTGAGTTTCGTCCAGCGCCGGCGCATCGCGAGGTAGAAGACGATCTTGTTGACCAAGACGTAGCACGAGAACTTGGCGGCGCGTTCGAGATTGTCCCGTCGGATCAACTCATCGTCGGAAAGGTGCCAGCCCTGAGTGTCACGCATCCAACGATCAAGTTTGACCTTGAAAGGGCCGTCCTGCGAGTACCTCCTCTCAATGGCGTGCTGAACCGTCAGGATCGGGCGATCGAGTCCGGATTCCAGTACCGAAACGAAGAACGTGTCCAGCGGCCTGCGGTCAAGCGGCAGATCACCGCTGATTGCTGCGGCGGCACGCTCCAAAAAACGAACCAAGCCTCTGCGAATGTCGTCTTGGAACGCAGGAGAAGAGAGGTCTGTTGCGTCGCGGACGCGAGTCAACGTCTGATCGTAAATGGACCGCTCTTCCAACCGGATACCTGGCTGGTCCGTCTTCCAGAGAACGATTCGATTGACATTCCAAGTCAGAAAGAACTCTGAGCCGACTTTGAGCGCCTTCTTGATGGCGTCCTCAACAACGGATTCATTGAACGGTGAAATCCCATCTGCCATGTACGGCAGCTTGACCTCGCCCGTGATCGCCACCCCACCTGATCGGTCGTAGACAGTCAGGTCGCGGCGCTTGTTGGAACCGCTCGCCGACTGCTCAATCTTGACTTGGCCGAATGGAAGCTCGGGTCGCGCGGACAGGATTTCGTTCATCCATCCGGCAGCCTGAGAGCAGAACGTCAACTCGTGATCTATTGCCATCGCGACCGATCTTGCCAAGGTGTATCACCAGTTGTTGAGGTAAAGGAGTTGATCCGCGAAATCGGTTGCGTCAAACGCATCGAGCAGTGAGAGCAGCGTCTTGGCGTTCCGTTTCGGATATTCTTGTGTGGCCATGATGATTCCGGCGTGGTGTTCACCGGCCGCCAACAACTCGAAATGCAGACGGGGAAAGTCGCGGATGTTGTAGGAGAACATGACATGGCCGCGAACTGGATTTGCTCGATGTCGGTCGATCTCAGTCTGGCGGCCTGGACCGTCGTCAACGCTTCCCATCCGCGCAGCACCAGAGCGTCGGCAATCAGCGGATGAACGTCTTCGTCGAAATAGACCTTAGCGGCTGCCATCGGATCGCTTCGTGGGTGGAAACTCGGCCATCGCCTCCGCCAAGTTCGTCAGCTCCTCGATCTCCCGATCGATTTGCTCCCGATGATCGTGATAGAACGAGAGCGCGTCGTAAACTTGGGCGGGACGAAGGTGCGGGAACTCCCGCAGGATGTCCTCCGCCGAAAGGCCACGTCGATAATTCTGGACGATGGAACTGACGGGAAACCGCGTTCCCACGATCACAGGCCGACCGCCGTGTGTAGCGGCTCGGCATTCCACGTAGGGATGCTGTACCTCGACTGGCTCGGCGATCATGTCCATGACGGACCTCCTCGGATTGGGATCTGGCGAGGCAGGATTGTCTCATCCGCGCGATGCACTCACAACCGCACCGATCGTGGCTTGTTGGCTGAAAAATCGTAGGTTGATCGTGTTCAGACTACTTCTTGCTTGCCAGCCACTCGTCAACCACTCGTTCCAGCACGTCCAACGGGATCGCTCCGTTTTGGAGGAGGATGTCGTGGAACTCTCTCGTGTCGAACTTGTCGCCGAGAAATTGCCTGGCCTTCGCGCGGAGATGCTTGATCTTGAGTTCGGCACTTCTACGCGACTGATCACGATTCCGGCGGATGCGAGCCGTGACGGACTCACACTCTGCTGGTACGGACAAAGATTGGACTGCTCAGGTGAAGCGCTTCGATTGTGGCACGACCCACGGGAGAACGCCCGACCACTCTGGTTTCGTCGCGGCTCCAGCGGAAGTGATCGGACCAGATGTCGGTGCGCGGATGGAAGAGCGGAACGAGGCGTCCGCTCGGCGCGTCGAGGGCCTTGGTGCGGACCTGCTTGAAGTTGTTGCACCAGCAGCAACACCAGTTGTTGTGGGCGGTCGAGACTACGCACGAACAGGATGAAGCTGTTCTCCCGTTTCGTGCCTTTGGTCTGTTTCGTGGTTCATATTTCTTGGAGGTCTGCCGAATCACTTCGCCGAGATCGCCTGCTGGAGCGGTCGCAAGACCTGATCGATGATGTGGGTTTCCATCAACTGCTCGGCGGTCGAGCGGAGTTGCGAGAACGTCGCTTCGTAGGACATGTCGGATTCGAGACTGCCGTACTGCCGGACGGTGAAGAAGACGCTGATCTGCTCTTCGGGAAACTCACCGCGACGGACCTGATAGGCATTGGTGCGAGTCTCGATCATCAGCCGCGCCTGACGGCGGCAGGATTCGTCGAGGCTGATCGTCATGGTCGGCTCGTAGTTCAGCACCTTCATGCCGGGGATTTCGAGCATCCCCTCCATCGCCGAGCTGACGCCAAGAGCTTCCGCGACGATCTCGTCGTGGTTGCCTCGATAAGCGAAATCGAAGCCCATCAAATAATCGAGAGCCTCACAATCGAGGGGACTGACCGACAGCATATACGGCACGAGTTCCAGGATCAGCGAGTGCTGCTCGACCGCATCGTCGATGTCGTCGGGGTTGATGTGGCCGCTGCAAACGCGCCGCGGTTCGAGTGTCACCCATTTCTGGTGGCCCATGTCCTTGTCTTCCTCCAGCACGAAGTCGCCGTTC
>JAYUFF010000356.1:0-5836 GCA_043738825.1 Schlesneria sp. | reverse complement strand
CAGGTGGTCGAGTTGCGGCGGTTGAGAAAATCCACCGACAAGCGAATGTGGCGGGGGATGCCGTGGTAGCGGTTGAGCCAACAGGTTGATAATCGGGTACTGGCGGCACTCTGTGTTGATGGAAGCTGGTCCACCAGCTAGGCGCGAGCTTGGCGGGTTGGCATCATGCGAGACTGGTGCTTCTGCTGCCACTCTTGCTCTGCGGTGTTGCCAACGATGTTCGACGTTTTCGAGGTGGTGGCGCGTCCAGAGATGTACGAGGCGGGTGGCCTCAAACCGAAATTCTGGTTCGCTGACAAGGTGTTTCCGGAAGGGGCCATGTTCAAGCACAAACGCATTGGCACTGGGGAAGACTGGGCTGAGAAGATTGCTTGCGAACTTTGTCGTGTCATTCGATTACCGCACGCACGCTATGAACTGGCTACCTGCACAAACGCAACTGGCGACAAGTCTCCGCACGGCACCATTTCGCCGAATTTTGTTCCTCAGATTCCTCAGTTGGGGCGGCTGGTTGTCGGCAATGAGTTTCTGACGGCATTCAATCGTCACGCTGGTCCAGACAGACGCTTCCATGCAAAGAACAATACGCTCCGCAACATCGTAACGGTGATGAGGCTGCCCCTGTTGCGAGTGCCGCGAGAGTCCGTGGATTTACCGCTACACGAAATGACTCCACTCGACGTGTTTGTTGGATACGTGATGCTTGACGCTTGGATTGCCAATCAAGATCGGCACAACGAGAACTGGGGCATCGTAATCGCGCCAGACAACACAATCACCCTTGCCCCTACTTACGATCACGCATCGAGCCTTGGTCGAAACGAATCAGATTCGGCGAGGAAGGACAGGCTTACAACAAAGGACCGTGGTCGTTCCGTCGAAAACTATGTGGCGAGGGCGAGGTCGGCGATTTTTCAGGCAGAATCGGATACTCGCGCGATGACTACGCTAGAGGCGTTTGTGGCCGCCGCTAGGCTTCGCCCGCAAGCTGGACAGGCATGGTTGTGCAGGCTGGGAGAGGTAAGCGATGGCGAGATGCGTCATTTGCTGGAAAAAATCCCTGAGAATAGAATTTCTGGCGTTGGCATTGAGTTTGCGTTGTCTATCCTGTTGGCGAACAAGTCTCGTCTGTTGGAATTGCGTGCGGTGATCAAATGAGTTCAGTTTTTGTTACATGGCAAGATCCGGAAACGCGACAGTGGCATCCGGTCGGCCGACTATGGCGGGAAGGAAAACTCTACCGTTTTGGGTACACCCATGGCGCGAAGGCGTCGCCACTTTTCATTCCGTTCAGCCGCATGACCGACCTCGACGATGTCTACAGTTCCGAGGCATTGTTTCCGGTATTTGCCAATCGACTGCTTTCACCTGCTCGTCCAGAGTACCGCGCCTTTGTGCAAATGATGCAGGTGGAAACCGAAGACCCCATTGACCTCCTTGGGCGTAGCGGCGGGCAGCGATTTACCGACTCTCTGGAGCTGTTTCCCTGTCCCGAGAAGACCGTGGATGGCTCGTACCATATTCATTTCTTTAGCCACGGAATTCGACATTTGGAAGAGGCCGCGATTGCTCGCATCTTTGAGCTGTCCGATGGAGACCGGCTGTACCTGATGCCGGACCCGCAGAACAAATCTGATGCGTATGCAATCGCATTGCGCACGGATGATCCGCCACAGCTTGTCGGATACTGCCCTCGCTATCTAACTCAAGATTTCCATGACATTCTCGAATTGTGCGGGGCCGAAAATGTCGTCGTGAGCATCAAGGCCGTCAATCGCGATGCTCCGCTGCAATACCTCCTTCTTTGTGAGGCTACAGGCTGTTGGCCAGATGGTTTCCAGCCATGTGCAGATCCGGAATATGAGATGATCTCCGGCGAAGCCCTAGCGTGCCATTCCGCGATCTAATCGCCAATTCACGCGAACCGCTGAAGTGAGCCGACTGTCACTCGTGCTATGAATCCTTATCAACTAAGGCGTGGCGCTCTCTAGCTCATTCGGAGAGCGATCCGCGCCATGGCAGACGCTCGCGGCCTTATACCCCGCGTCAGGAAGCTGGCTTCGTGCTGGCCGGGTTCGATTCCCCCGCCTTCCGCTCATGCTTCTTGAGCAACAGACGAACGGCTTCTGTCATTGTTGCTGAGCGGCTCCAGTCCTTCCCGGTGGCCACGGTATCCACTCGCGACATCAACGCGGATGGGACGCTCACGCTAACCACGACGGTCGGTCCGTCTGCGCTCTGCTTCCTGCCGGAGCCAGTACGCTTCCCTCCGCGCTTTGTTTCTGCCATTTCCGAATCGCCTGAAAAGTTCACAGTTTTTCAATTGACACACCCGACGAAGTTACTATAATCTTTTCAATGGCGGACGACAAGTCCAAAAGAAAACCCCGCGACGACTACTAATCGAAGCGGGGCGACAAACATCCAAGCGAGTCGCTCGAATGCCTGCGTGACACCAGCATTCTACCCGCGATTCGCCAACTGAGAAGAGGCGAATCATGAATTGCAATCACTGTGGAGCAGACGCGGCCGTGAAGTTCGGAAAAGACCGCAAGGGCCAGCAGCGATACCGTTGCCTCGCCTGTCGCAAGACGTTCGTCGAGTCGCACGCTCTGGCCGGAATGCAGACGGGTTTGAAAGAGGCCGTCATGGCGTTGCGGATGCTGCTGGAAGGAATGAGCGTCCGGGCTACGTCACGTCTGACCGGCCTTGATCGTGACACGATCCTTCGGTTGATGGTCCAAGCGGGTGAACAGTGCCGCGCGTTCATGGAAGCCAACATCCACGACGTTCCCGCCGAGCAAGTCGAACTCGACGAGCAGTGGGCCTTCATCTACTGCAAGCACAAGACAGCGATGCGAGCCGGTCACGATTCATCCGAACAGATCGGGGACAGCTACGTGTTCACGGCGATTGACCGCTCGTCCAAGCTGCTCTTGTGCTGGCATCTCGGCAAGCGCGACGGAGACCACACCCGGACGTTCGTGGCCAAGTTGCATCCGTGCGTGGCCGGTCGCCCGCAAGTTTCGACCGACGGATTCGCGGCCTACAAGGAAGCCGTCACGGACGCATGGAACGGGCAGGTTGACTTCGCGATGATAGTCAAGGACTTCATCAGCCCATCCAAGACAGACCAAACGCGGTACTCGCCAGCCGCCATAATCCGCGTCAAGAAGACGGTCGTCTGCGGCAATCCCGACGAGTCCGCCATCGGCACGTCCCGCATGGAACGGTTCAACCTGACGACCAGAATGCAGAACCGCCGCTACACGCGACTGACGAACGCACACAGCAAGAAGTGGGCGAACCACGAGGCGATGCTTGGCCTTCAGTTCGCTTGGTACAACTGGTGCCGAAAGCACATGACCATCAAGACGACTCCGGCCGTGGCGGCTGGCCTTGCGACCGAACCTTGGACGCTGGAGCGATTGCTCACCGAAGCGGCGAAGACTGTGGCCGCGTGAACTACAAATTCTTCCCTCATCTCGTTAGCCTGCGAACTGTTGCAGGATGCTCTTGAAAGGATTCTGAAGTGGCAAAGAAGACGACCACGAAAGCGGCGGAGAAGCCGCTCGGCTACGTATCCTTGTTCAGCGGCGGCATGGGCCTCGACATTGGGCTTGAGAAACAGGGATTTCTGGCGTCCGCGTGTTGTGAGAACGACCCGGCTTGCTTGGCTACCATCCGCCACAACCGCCCGAAGATGCCCGTGATCGGCGACTGCATAACGAAGGTCACAAAGGCCACTCTTGAAGCGGCGGCGGGCCGCACTCTCGACAACATCCCGCTCGTTGCTGGCGGTCCACCCTGCCAGGCGTTCAGCGTCTATGGCAATAGGATGGGAACTGACGACGAGCGAGGCCAGTTGGTCCACGAGTTCATCCGGGTCGTGTCAGAACTTCGGCCTCAGACGTTCTTGCTGGAAAATGTTCGTGGCTTGCATTCGATGTCGATTGTCCCAAAGTCTGCCAGAGCCAAGAACAAGTCGATTGAGAAAGAGAAAACAGAGCCCGGCTCTCTGTTGAGATGGATCATCAAGGCATTCGAGGGAATCGGCTACCGCGTCGATTGCTTTCTGGTCAATTCGGTCAACTATGGAGCGCCTCAGATTCGCGAGCGACTCATCTGCATTGGCAACAGACACAATCTCAACGCCGTATTCCGCGACCCGGAATACAGCAATCGGCCAGACGACGGGTTGCCACCATTCACGACTCTTGGTCAAGTGATTGGCGAGGGCTTCGCTGATCCCGACCGCGAGTGCATGGACTTCAGCCCCCGCAAACTGAAATACCTCTCAATGATCCCGGCCGGTGGCAACTGGCGTTCTCTTCCCGTCGAGATACAAAAGGAATCAATGGGCAAGGCTTGGTATTTGAAGGGAGGTCGGAGCGCCTACTGGCGAAAGCTCTCATTTGAGTATCCATCGCCGACGGTTGTGACGATGCCGAACCATGCCGGAACAAGTATGTGTCACCCAACAGAATTGCGGGCCTTGACGGTCGGGGAGTGCGCTGCGATTCAGGAGTTTCCGCCCGAGTGGCAATTCATGGGAAAGACGCCGGACAAGTATCGGCAAATCGGCAACGCTGTGCCGGTCAGGCTGGCATCAGTCGCTGGCGAAGCCATTCGGGATATCCTGCGGCGCGCGGCCGAGAACGTCAGGCCCAAGTCCAGCACGACGATGTCAGCCAGTGCGATTCACCACCTGCGGCCACACGTCCGAACTCGCACGTTCTGGAAGAATGGTGAGGCGTTCGCCGGAGACCACGACTACTACGAGCATTCTGGCGAGGTTCAAGCGACTCTGTTTTGACGCCGACTAGCCGTTGATACTTCGGAGTATGCCCTGCCAGTCGATCTTGCCTGTAGGGTCGATGTAGCTGACGAACTGGCTGGTGAAGTTGCGTTTGAATCCATCGCGAAGACGCGCCGCTTCTCGCAGGGCCGGTGCCGCCTTGTCGCGACCATCGAGAATACCTTCCATCATCCAGTCCTGAGTAGCCAATTCCCCTTCATTCAACCACGCCCATAGGTTTCGTCCGGCCACGACATCAACATGCTCGGCGATGTCGAAAGCGTTGTGGTCTGTCCGGCCACGGATTCCACGGATGATCGAAAACTTGTCGGTGAGTGTCGCCTCAGTTCCGTAAATCACGCCGACAACCAGCCTGGAAAACTTCACGTCCGGCCGCGACTGTCGCAAGTCGAGAAGTTCCTTGAAGCTCTTGTTGAGTTCCTTCGCCATTGTGAGTTGGATTGTCCATCGGCTCGACTTCAGAGACAGAAGGAACCGCTCACCGCCGCGACTCACGATATGGTCGATTTCCGTGAACACGGGAAGCGTGTAAGGCATGATCCGGCGAAACGCCTTGTCCAGTTTTATTGTCTTGAAGACCTCTGGCAGTATCTTCTCGTCCACCAGTTTGCCGAAGCCTGTGGCGTGCCCGCCCATCAGGTGACTGTCGAGCAACAGTTCTGCCAGCTCGTCGAAAGTGACATGGCTGTGCAGGCCGACGACCAAGGGGGCCATGAACGGGTTGATTGCCATCGTTTCATGCTTCAGGTCGCGGAGCTTTGCGAGGCGCTCACCGAGCCACCATTGCGTTTGGCGCGACATCGCGGCGATGACATCTTGTCTTTGCAACATTACCCAGCCCTCCTTGGCTGGGCGGGGTTATTGCAGGAAGTCAGCGATTAGGTCAATCTCTCATCAACACAGAGTGCCGCCAGTACCCAAATTGGTGGGATTGATGCCGGTTTGGAACGGCTTGCCGAATTGTGGCCGATGCTGGTTTCGGATGACCGAGTGGCGCTGCTGGCCCATGCGGAACAT
>JAYUFF010000355.1:0-5837 GCA_043738825.1 Schlesneria sp. | reverse complement strand
GGAGCCTCCATCACCTTTCACCAACCCGCAGTATGAGCGAGGACGCTGTCACCAATCGTCCTCGCTCACGCTGCGGGTTGGTGTGGAAGGCGCGGGCGTCACGGGGCGCGTGTAAACCGGGTCGTAAACGCCGAGTCGGGATTGATCGCGTGCTTGGGGAGCGAGCCGGTCTCGGTCATCTGCGACGTGAGTGCCTGCCAACGCTCGGCCGTCATTTCGCCGAGGCGTTCTGCGGCGAAGTCCTTCGGCAGACAAAGCGGCTTCAGGGCTGTGACGCCGAAGGCCAGCACGTCGAGGCCCATTTGCGAGTTCTGCTCGTGGATGTGCTGGTTCGTCTCGTCGGGTTCGGCGAGGTACTTCTTCCAACCACGAATCGACGCGCGCGTCATTTTGGCGACCAACTCGGGCTGCTTCTCAATCAGTCCGCCGCGCGTGATGAGCAGGCTCGTGTACGTGTTGAAGCCCAACTCGGACAGCATCAAACAGACGGGGTCGCCCCCCTGTCGCTCGGCATCGAACGGCTCGCTGAAACTGTACGCCTGCTGTCCGTAGTTGGGATCGACCAGGAACTCGACGACGTTGCCGTTGTAGGGTACGACCTGCGCATCGCTGAGGTTGATCTTCTTCATCAGGAATTGAGCGAACGGCTGGCCCGCTCCCATTGCCAGCTTGAACGGCTTCCGACCGGCGAGGTTTTCCAGCTTCGCGATCCCTGCGCTCTTGTGGACCATGATGCAGCGCGGGCTGTCCTGAATCGGGGCCATCACCGCCACGACATCGGCCTGCTGAACTCGCAGCAACAGCAACTTGTCGGCGTTGTCGACTCCGAACTCGACCCGCCCCGACGCCACATCGGGCAACACGGGAACCCCCGGCCCGCCCGGACGAATCGTGACGTGCAGACCCTCCTCGGCGAAGTAGCCATGCACCAGAGCCGCATAGAACCCGCCATGCTCCGCCTCGGGCGTCCAGTTCAGCGCGAGTGTGACATCGACTGTTCGCGTCTCGACGACGATATCGTCGGGCTGGGTCGCAGTCGCCGTGGAATTCTGCGACTGCGGTTGGCAGCCGATGGCGAACACGACGAGGAGCGCGGGGGCGAATCGCTGGAGAGTGCAAAGTGAAAAGTGCAAAGTGAAAAGTGAAAAATGGAAGAGTCCCACGTTCGTCCGACTTTGCACTTTGCACTTTGCACTTCTCACTTTTCACTCCTTCTCTCTCGCTCTCGGTCCCCATTCACGCCCGATGTTCGACCGGGCCATCGTACCAACGACGAAGGATCGTCGCACTCGCCAGGTTGACCAGCGCAAAGATCGCGACGCCGAACAGAGTCGAGACCAGCACCGCAGCGAACAGTCGGTCCATCTGAGACTGTGCGTTCGTGAACTGGATCAGGTAGCCCAGCCCGAATGTCTTCGCACTGTAGCCGACGAAGAACTCACCCACGATGGCACCGACGACGGCGAGACCGCTGGCCGTGCGTGCCCCCGCGCAGATCGAAGGGACCGCGTTCGGGAATCGCAGCTTGACCAGCATCTGCCAGCGCGAGGCATTGTTCAGCCGGAACAGGTCGAGCAGATCGGGGTCGATCTCCAGCAGACCCTGCGTCGCATTCGACAGGATTGGAAACAGGCTGAGGATTCCCGCGACGAGGACCACGCTGTGAAAGCCGTTGCCGCACCAGCGCACGATCAGCGGTGCGATGGCCACGATCGGGACCGTCTGCAAAAAGATGAAGTAGGGATAGCCGCCGACCCTCAGCCTGCGCGACTGTGAGAAGGCGAAGGCGATCAGCGTGCCGATCACGAGGCTCGCGCCAAACCCCAGCAGCGCGGCGGTCCCCGTGTACGTGATGGCGCTGCCGAGCAGTGCCGCCTCGCGCCTCAACACGGCTCCCACCGCGAGCGGCGAGGGCAGCAGAAACGGCTTCACGTCGTAGGCGACGACAAACCATTGCCAGGCCGCCACGACAATCGCGAACAACACCACCGGCGGCAGGGCGGTTGAGACGATCCACGCAGACAGTCGCTTCATCGCGTGGCCTCCCTCAGTTTTGAGGAGAGTTCGCCACACAGTCGCGCGAAATCGGGAGCGGCTCGCAGCGCGGGTTCGCGCGGGTAGTCAAACGGCACGCGCACGTCAGCCACGATCGTTCCCGGCCGTTTGCTCATCACGAGGACTCGCTGCGCGAGGAACACCGCCTCGGCCACGTTGTGGGTCACGAACAGTCCCGTCCAATGATGGGCCAGCCAGATGCGAACCAGTTCTTCATTGAGCTGCTGCCTCAGCACATCGTCGAGCGCGGCGAACGGCTCGTCGAGCAGCAGGACATCCGGCCGCGTGACGAGTGCCCGCGCGAGGGAGACGCGCATCCGCATCCCGCCCGACAGATTGCGCGGTCGTTTGCGAGCGTCGTCCGGCGTGAGGCCGATCAGCGACAGACTTTGCTCGACCTGCCGAGTTCGCTCGTCGCGCGAGACGCCTCGCAGTTCGAGCGGCAGGCCGATGTTGTCGGAGACCGTGCGCCACGGCAACAGGTTCGGTTCCTGAAAGACGAACGCGACGCTTTGAGTCGATCGGCGGGCCGCTGCGGGAGACTGCTCGGCTACGGTCAGCGATCCCGCCGTGTACGGCATCAATCCGGCAATCAGTCGCAACAACGTTGACTTGCCGCAGCCGGACGGGCCGAGGATTGCGACGAACTCACCCGCGCGCACCTCACACGTCACCTCGCGCAGCACGGTTCGCTCGGGACCGAATGACATCGCCAGTTCGCGGGCCACGATGAACGGAGGAACAGAGAGGGAAGTCGAACCGGCGTTCGATGAAGTCTTGGGCTGCATCAGTCTGGTGTCCGCAGTCGCTTCCGGTGAAAGTCGGCCACGACCCGATGACCGACCAGCTTGCCGACCCAGCGGGCCACACGCTGCATCCCGGCAATCATCCGGCCGTGGAACGGGAACACAATCACGTCCTGATTTTTGCGGACTCCACGCAGCATCAGTTTGGCGGCGCGTTCCGGTGAGATGGCGAGTCGCACACCCAAGGCGGTCGTTTCTCGAAAGGGGATGTTCCCCAGCCCGACTCCGCTGTCGAACAGCTTTGTGGCAATGAACCCCGGACAGGCGACACTCATCTTCACGCCGTACCACGCCGCTTCATAACGCATCGAGCGTGTGAGGCCGACGATGGCGTACTTGGTCATCGAGTAGGGTGTCGAGAGCGGCAGCGGCGACAAGCCCGCGACCGAGGCTGTGTTGACGATGTGGCCGAAGCGTTGTTTCGCCATCACGCGGTAGGCGGCCATCGTCCCCCAGATGCAACCCTCGACATTGACGGCCAGGATGCTGCGCCACTGGTCGGGCGTCATCTCAATGGAATCGCCCGCGATCGCGAATCCGGCGTTGTTGAACATGAAGTCGAGCCGCCCGTGGCGGGCCGCGATCTCCTCGACAACCCGGTCCACATCGGGGTGCGACGCGACATCGAGCCGCACGGCTTCGGCCTGTCCCCCCGAGGCGGTTAGCTCGGCCACCGTCTCATGCGCCGCGGCTTCATTGAGATCGGCCACGACGACCAAGACACCTTCGCGGGCGAGTTCCACGCACAGCGCGCGGCCCAGTCCGGAAGCACCGCCCGTCACAATGGCCACGCGGCGATCGGTCATCGCGTCAGAACCTTTCTCAAATTTGAATCAGAAGGGAAGCGGTTGTCCGATCCCTTCGGCACGTGCCCGCTCGAAGACGCGAACCGCGACCGCAAGGTCTTCCAGCGCGAGGCCGACCGATTTGAACAGCGTGATGTCCTCGGCGTGAGCACGCCCGGTCTCGCGGCCCTGTACGACTTCGGTCAGTTCGTGGACGCGCGACCAGTCGAGGCTGCCGTCTTCCAGCGCGGGGACGAAGTCGCCCGCCTCCAGTTTGCAGGCTTCGCGGCTGTCGCAGACGATGTGATCGGCGCGGCGGATGGTCGTCACGTCGATCTCGGCCTTCGTCAGATAGTTGCTGCCGACCGCGTTGACGTGAGTTCCCTCGGCCAGCATGTGTCCATCAAACAGCGGCGTGCGGCTGGTCGTCGCGCAGATGACGATGTCCTTCTCGGATGCGGCTTCCACGGGCGAGTGAACGGCGACGACGGGGACGCTGCAATACTCGGTCATCTCGGCCGCGAAGGCGCGGCGGCGCGAGTCGTCTCGCCCGTAGACCTCGACCCGCTCGATCCGCCTCACGCTGCACACGGCCTTGAGCTGCGACTTGGCCTGAAACCCGGTGCCGAAGCAGCCGACGATCTTCGCGTCGGGGCGAGCCATGAATTTGGTGGCGACTCCCGACGCGGCCCCGGTGCGCATCTGACCGAGCAGGTTGGCTTCGATCACTGCGGCGGGCTGGCCGGTCTTGGCATCGAACAGCCCGAACTGAAACCGCGCTCCCTTGGGAGTCGTCACGTACGCCTTGTAGCCGACGTAACCGAGCGGCTCGGCCCCGGCGGACATCGTGTGCAGGATCGTGCCATGTCCGCCGGCGGCACGACGGCGCGGCTGGTTCTCGGCCCGTTCATCGCCCCACTGGCGAAACGCATCTTCCACACACTCGATGGCCGCATTGATGTCGAGCAGCCAGGCCACATCGTCTTCGGTGAGATAGAGAGCAGACATGGAAGGAACCTCCACAATTCGTCGCCACATCAGATCACCACGGTAATTCGACGCGACAGCATGCTACCGCGCGACTCACGAACCGCCAGCCGACATGTGGCGCTCTCCCCGACATTGTCCGTCCATCGCGCAAACACCGTACCGATGCGCAACCCATGTCCTGACGCGCATCAACCGCCCACGGCGGTCAGGATTCGGCGACGATCTTGGCGATGTCGGTGAAGTCGTTCTTCAGCGATTTGTAGAGCTTGCCGTACATCGGGTACGACTTGGTGTAGATCCGCTTGGCCTCGGCCTGCGGATCGGTGCTGCTGGTGACCTTGACGGTCGCGGAGCAGGCTTCGACGACACCCTTGTAGCGCCCGGTTCCCGCAGCGGCGAGCAGTGCCGCGCCGAACGCGGGGCCTTCATCGACGTTGATCATGCTGACGCGGCGACCGTAGACATCAGCCTGCATCTGTCGCCAGAAGTCGCTGCGCGCCCCGCCACCCGACAGCCGAATCTCGCGAATCGGAATCCGCATCTCATTGATGACTTCGAGGCAGTCGCGCATGGCATACGTCGCTCCCTCCATGATCGAACGAATGATCGCGGATCGACCGTGTCGCAGGCTCAGCCCGATCCAGCAGCCGCGCGCGTTGGGGTCGGCGTGAGGCGTTCGCTCACCCGTCAGATACGGCAGGAAGAAGAGACCCTCACAGCCGGGAGGAGCCTCGGCCGCCTGTTCGGTGATGATGTTGTAGCAGTCGGTCTTGATCTTCTTGGCCGCGCTGACTTCGGTCTCGGCCAGTTGATTGCGGTACCACTGCAAGCTGCCGCCCGCCGACAGCACCACGCCCATGACGTGCCACTTGCCGCGAACGGCATGACAGAACGTGTGAACTCGTCCGGTCGGGTCGATCTGCACATCGTCACTGTGAGCGAAGACGACGCCGCTGGTTCCCATCGTGGCCGAGATGATGCCGCGTTTGACGATGCCGTTCCCCACCGCCCCGGCCGCCTGGTCGCCGGCTCCCGCGACGACGGGGACTCCCTTCTTGAGACCCAGCAGTTTGGCCGCCACATCCGAGAGCGTGCCGGCCACGTCTTCGGACTCGTACACCTTGGGAAGCAGCGACGGCTTGATTTCCAGCTTGTCGAGCAGCGGCTTGCACCACACACGGTTTCGCACGTCGAGCAGCAG
>JAYUFF010000354.1:0-2208 GCA_043738825.1 Schlesneria sp. | reverse complement strand
CGACGTGGCCGTGCGAGGACGTGAAAGCGGATTCGCAATCTCACGGCCACGTCGAAGCTCCGTGACCGTGGCACCCGACACCCAAATCCAACAAGGTGATTGCCCAGTTCGCCTCTCAACCTGCATTGCGCATCCCGCACAACGCCGAGTCCGTCACCACTTGGTCGAGGCAGCGCGTTCGAGGGTGAAGACGATCACGCCGTTGCGGAAGACGGTCACCGTGCCGGTGGACTGACTCACCGTGATGGCCATCGCCAGTGTGTGAGCCGTGATGGCGGCTGCCGTTTGATGTCTCGCGCCAAGGCCCGAGGGGAGACCGGGTGGCGCAGCCTTGGGCAGCAGATAAGTTCCGGCACTCAGCACCGTGCCGTCTCCCTGCACGACGAACGCGCCGTCGATCATGGCGAACTCCTTCATCGTCTCGGCCATGCTGGGGTCGAGCACGTTGCGAATGTTCTTCGAGTAGCCGTGGAAGGGATTGAGCACGAGTTGTTGCGCATGACGCAGCACGTTGCGAGCGTCACCCACGACGAACATCGTCCCGACGGGATGAGCCTCGCGCCCCTCGGCCGCGATCTCGACGGCGAGCGACAGAATCCGCAGCACGACCGCCGGGCGGACGATGTCCACACCGCGTTTGTTCTTCTCGGAAAGCATCGCGCGGAAATGGGCCTCGGGCTTCGTGATCGTGATGCTGTCGAGCCGTCTGCCATCCGGGCCGGTCACGCAAACAACGCTGTGCTTCTCGTTGAGCAACCCCTGCGACGCAGCCAGCAGCAGGCCGAGGTTGGAGCGGTCCATGCGCGACAGCGTCGCATGCAGCCCGTCGAAGACGTGCGTGTCTTCCCGTTTGATCTCGAATTCTTCGCTGTGCTCGGTCGTGACCAGCAGCAGCCGTCCCTTCCAAGTCGCCAGCAACTCCCACGGGACGCTCTCCAACTTATCGACCGCCAGCAAGAGTGCCTGAGCACCGACCGACTCCACCAACAGCATGGCCTGCTTGACCAGCACTTGAGTCAACCGGGGAATGCCCGGTGCGCGCGTGGGTCGTTGATCGGGTTGCAGCCCCGCTTTGGCGAGCAAGAGCGAATCGAGCACTCGCGTATCTTTGGCCGCGATCAGCGACTCGCGGAACTCGGCCAGCTTTAGCAGTTCGGCGAGAGCCGCCAGAACCTCAACGTGCGTCTGCTGGAGTTTCCGCCCGATGACCAGCAGCACGATGAGCTGCACGTTCTGGCCGGTCGGCACTCCGTAATCGACGCCCGTTCGGCTGCGGCCCATCACGACTCGGAAGTCACCCTCCCAGTCGATGAAGGCGTGCGGCAAGGCGAAGTCGCTCGCGACCAGAGTCTGAGCGGCGGCCTCGCGTTCTTCGATGGCCTCCAGCACCACGTCGGGAGCGATCCCTTCGTCTTCCCAGTTGGCCGCCTGGACCAGTGCGCGGATCGCCGCCGGTCGAGTCTTCGCCGACAGCTCGACGATGCGCATGGCACTGACTAGATCGCCCAAGTCCAAGGGGGTGTCTCCCAAGATCTCAAACCGAATGATATTTGAGCCGGATATCGAGCCGCGAGCGGGGCAGTCTTATAGTCCAGGCTCGCAGACCTCGCAACCACGTATGGCTGAAACTGGCGTGAGAATGGTGTCCTAATTTGAAATCAGTGTGCCGGGTTTAACTAGCCCGACGCGCAAGCGAGGGCTGACCGTTCGATGTCTCCGAAGCCCTCGCTCGCGCGTCGGGCTAGTTTTGAAATGGACTCTACTCGGCCAGTCGGACTGTTCCCGCATAGCGACGATGAGTCACTTCTCCGTCGTCGATCAAGAGCGCGCCGTCGGCTGCGATCCCACGGCAGTCTCCCGTTAGATCAGCCTCACTCGTTGACACTCGAACTCGATGATCTCGCAGCACGCAGAATCGATTCCAGCCCGCGATGAGATCAAAATTACCGGCAGCCAGAGATTCGAGGTTGGCTTCCCAACGCTGAAGGAAGCGCAGCAACACGTCTTCGGCGAGGAAGGTCTGTCCGGACACATCGCGCATCGAGGTCGCGATCGCGCGGAGATCATCCGGTGCGGACAGGAACGATGTATTCACGTTCCAACCCAGCCCGGCCACCAACCGGCCGGGAGTTCGATCGGGCTGTTCGATCAGGATGCCGCAGACTTTTCGTCCGGCCAGCCACACATCGTTCGGCCATTTCAAACCGA
>JAYUFF010000353.1:0-15658 GCA_043738825.1 Schlesneria sp. | reverse complement strand
ATATACTTCTTGTTCATCAGAACCTCCTTGTTCAACAGAGGTTCTCCGATTTCAACCCGGTCAATCAACCCCAAATCTGAGGCATGACAGGGCACTAGGGCGTATCCATGTTATTCGTAGCGGTATCCGCAGTGCTTGAAATAACCTCGGCATTCTTTCTCGGGGAAGAAATCGAGGATTTTTCCACAGAGTTTGGTGAGCTTGTCGATCGTCCGTTCGGCACCGTCCCTCAACATCTTTTTGAGTTTTGAGAACGCGAGTTCAATCGGGTTCAGGTCCGGCGAATCGGGGGGTAAGTCGAGCACATCGGCACCGACGGCCTCGATCGCTTGGCGGATGCCCGCCACCTTGTGACTGGAGAGATTGTCCATCACGACGATGTCACCGGGTTTCAATGTGGGAACCAGATGCTGTTCGACCCAGGCGCGAAACAAATCACCGTGGATCGCGCCATCGACGGTCAGCGGAGCCACGAATCCCGTCGCTCGCAGCGCACCGGGAAACGTCGTCGTTTCCCACCGACCACACGGGGTCTTTTCCAGGAGACGCATTCCCCGTTGCGAACGACCGTAACGACGTGTCCTGTTGGTCTTGGCCCATGTTTCGTCGAGGAAGACATCGCGATTCGGATCAATCGCGGGTTGAACGGTGCGCCATTCAACCCGTTGTTTCACCACGTCAGGACGGTCCTGTTCCGAGGCAATCAACGTCTTTTTTTTCGAGTTTGCCCCAGCACACGACAGGCGTTGCAGAGGGTCTGCAAACAAACGGTGAGGCCACGTTCCGCCTGTAAGGCCGTCTGCAGTTCCCGCAAATAAATATCCGGGCGCGCCGCAATCTTGGCCTGCAACCACTCCGTCCATCCCTGCCAGATGGGTTGGCGATGGCGAGTCGTCTTGGCCGCGATCTGACCCGTCTCACGACGCTGCTGCTGGACGCGACGCACCCACGATTCGGAGACCTTGAATCGCAACGCAACGGCTTGAGTCCCTTCATGCGCATCACACGCAGCGAGAACCCCGCCACGAAATTCCTTCGAATATGCCATCGGCCACCTCCTGGGTGGCCCCAGGCTACCAAGCCTGCGCAGCGGGCGCTAGGCATAGCGTGGATACGCACTAACGGTGCCTCTGACAGGTCGCAACGCGAGCCTTATCACGACGAATCTCTTCACGGCGAATGTGTCATGGAAGTTGGACACCGGAACCTGACCGAGAGACTCCTACAACAGATGGTTCAGGGACTCGTGCCACAGATGGAAGGTGTGCCACAATCGAAACCGGCACGGCTCTTCCCCGTTTCAAAGTAGGGAGGGACAAGCTCGCCTCGCCGGCCCACCCTACAAATTATCCAGCTTGAAACTGATCCGAGCCGTGTCGAAACCGGCAGGAAGCGTTGACCGACAAAGGTCGTTTGTTACAATCCGACCCGCTTTCGGCGGCATAATCGGAAAAGATCAACAATGGGTTTCCCACCTGCCGATAGCTGGTGCGTCAGAAGTACCCATCGGGATGTAGCTCAGCTTGGCTAGAGCGCTACGTTCGGGACGTAGAGGTCGCAGGTTCAAATCCTGTCATCCCGACTTTGTTGAGAAATGAGCCCTTCGGCGACAACGTCGAAGGGCTTTCTCATTGTGGGGACGAGAGTTGCGTCTTCGAGTCGGCAGTTCAAAAACACGATTTCGAGGATTCGCCGCTTCGCCGCATAATCGGCGGTAAGCCACTGCCGCCGCAGCGTTTGCGAAAGTTCAAAAACTTTCGACGCCAACTCGGCCATTTCGTCGTGGGAACGGTCCAGCACGTCGAGTTGCAGCTTGACCGAGGCCAGGCGATCCCGCATCTCGGTGTGCTTGCGGGCGAAGGTTTCCTGGTCGATGTCCTCCGACAGCCGCATGTTGAGCAGGCGATCTTGCTGTTGAATCGTGAGCGTCTCCTGCCGGGTGAGTTCTGCCCGTTGGGCACGGGAGTCGGCCTGAGCGTCCCGCGTCTGCGAGGCCAGCACCATGCGGAACCAGTCACGGACGCCTTCGTCTTCGATGCGCATCTTGTCGAAGACGGCCAGCACTTGGCCGTCGAGGTCGGCTTCGGTCACGCGGGTGCGGGGATGTCCGGCGACGTTGTAGTACGTACAGCGATAATAGTTGTAGAACCGCTCGCCCGATTTCGTCTGCTTGGACTTCTGCTCGCCGGTGATTGGATGGCCGCAGTGTCCGCATTGGATGATGTCGCCCGCGTAGGTCAGGGCGTGCGACTGGTACACATGCCCTGCGATCAAGGCTTGCACCCGGTTCCAGGTCGCCCGGTCGATCAGCGGTTCATGCTTGCCGGGATACCATTCGCCCCGGAACTCGATTTCCCCCGATGTAGGCCCGGTCCTTCAGGATGTTGTGGACCGAGCTTCGCGGGAATTTCAGCACCGAGGCGCGGAACTGCCGACCTTCCGCCGCCAGTTTCTCGACCAGCGTGTCGAGCGTGTGATGATCCCACGCGAAGAGATGGAAGATACGTCGGACGTTTTCGGCCGGAATGGGATCAATCTCGACCATGCCGCGACCATCCTTGCGGATGTTGCGATAGCAGTAGGGACCGCGAGTGACGAACCAGCCTTCCTGCACGCGCCGGGTCAGCCCCTCGCGGACATCGACCGATTGCTGTTCGGTGTAGAAGCTGGCCATGTTCGCCAGCGTCCGCCACATCATGCGTCCGGCGGGCGTGTTTTCGGTCGGTTGCGATACGGAGATAAACGGCAGGTCGTATTCCGATTCCAGCCGTTCGAGTTCAACGTAGTCGAAGAGATTGCGGGCGGCACGGTCCACCTTGTAGAACAACAGGCCGTCCAAGACGCCCGCGTTCTTCTTGGCGTAGGCGACCAGTTCGCGGAAGGCTTTGCGTTCGTCACCCTTGCTCGCCGTCTCCGCGATGCGAAAGAGCTTGACGATTTCACCGCCAGCTTGCGTGGCATAGCGCTTGAGTGCGTCTTCCTGAACTTCCAAGCTGAAGCCTTCGCGTTCCTGCTCGCGGCTGCTGACCCGAGCGAGTGCGACGAACTGTTTCATGGTGCCGACTCCCGACCAAACGCCTCGTACAACCGACCCACATTGAGGATCATTGTAACCGCGTCGTCGGGAGTCAGGCGAGCTTGGTAGTAAGGTTGCCAGGTGCGAATCGTCGCCTCGACCAGTTCAGGCGTGATCCATGCTGGTGTCCCGGCCGGGACGATGCTCTTGCGGGCATCCTCCGCGACTGCGCAATCTTTCTTCCGATTGCTTCGGGACATGACGGAAATCCACCACCGTAAGGAAACGAAATCTGCGACAAGCGCGCACGTTCCACAGTGGTCCGCAGCGCAGTAAGGCCAAATCATCCGAGGGGCGTTGCGGCTCAAACACGCCGCAACAAGCCCTCTCGCTGGTAGCGTTGCAACTCTTCATGAGAAATGGCCCACGCGGTATGAGCGCCGCGCCCACTCGCCTTCTTCCGTGCCCGGATTCGGCCCAACCGGCACCATTCACGGCAAGTAAACTCGGAACGACCCACAAGCCGCGAGAATTGCTCGACTGAGTACCAGTCACACACGGGCTGGCGCTCGCACAGGACCAGGAGCATGGCTTCCAACTTGTTCAATCTCTCCTCGACTGTCACGACGTTTCCTTCCCGGCTGGAGCAGGTGGACTGGATTGGGAACGTCCGCCTGCATTACCCATTGATGACCGCTTCGATTGCTACATCTCCCGACCGCCACGTTCCCGCTCTTGTTCTGGCTGCGCTGCCGCCCCGTGGACGCCGTGCTCCTGCGTTCCTTCCGGCATACCTTTCCCCAACTCTGGAGTAGGCGTGTATTGGCCAGGTCCGTAGGGAGTGAATGCGGCACCGTTGAAGAGTGCCTGCGCCATTTCCATCGCTCCTTGCGTGCCGAGCCGGGACAACTCGGCCCCGACTTCCGGCCCGAAGTTTTTCAGGCCGGGAGCGATGGTGTTGACCGTTTCCTTCATGACCTCGAAGAAGTCGCGTGCGGCCATGCTTCACCTGTCTTTCTGTGTTGACGAACTCATTCCCGATATGCGGCAGGTAGGTATCCGCTGCGTGGTTCTGAGCACCGCGTCATGTTCTCAATGCCACCGGAGCGCGTCCGCGATGTCACGTCAATGGCACTGAGTGACCGAGGTCTTTTGATTTCCTGGTGACTGGTCCTGGCCATTGCTTGGCGGACACTTAGCCCGATTTCAATGTCCATTGTCCGTTCGGCTTCGCGCCGTGTGCGACGAGTCGGCGTCCCACAACACCCGGCTGCATTTCCGCCTCCTGGTCGGGCTCACACGACGATTCGTGAAGAGCATCTCTGCCCCCAATCGCTCGACAGGGCACGGCTGGCCGGAAGTTTCAGCGACTTCGTATTGGTCGTGCTGACAGGGCGATCTCCCAGGCTCATCGGTCCCACCGAGTCCACGGCCTGCTTCATGCCACGCTTAAAGCCGCCGCCGGGCCGGTCAAGCAGAAAATTGGTTCCCCCTAGAGGTCTCCCCCAATTTTCCGCTGGACCGGTTGGCGAAGTGCCAGGCTGAAGCCCCCGGACTGTGGCGGCTTTATTAGCTGTGTCATCAGGCCGCGATGGTCGCGGTCGGAAACTCAAAGAGCAGGAGACCAACCCATGTCTGACAACAAGCACAACGAATCCGCATCCAAAGCACCCAGCCACATTGCCTATCAGGTCCGTGATCGGGAGGGGCAGAAGGGCTTCTGGACACGCATCGGCAGCGTGTGGCCGCACTCGGACGGCAAAGGCTTCAACGTGCAGCTCGAAGTGGTGCCGCTGGATGGACGCATCACTCTCCGAGTCGCCACCGAGAAGAAAGAGTAACGGAAGACATCAATCGGGCGGGCCGGAGTGCCCGCCCCCGCAACTGAAAGGAATCAGACCATGCACCATGACACCGATGACCACGCCATCCACTCTCGAATGCTTGAATTGACGGAAGAACTCTCCGCTGGCTGCGACGCCGACTTCGATGTGGCCTACGACGATCTCGACCGCGAGTTTCAGGAACTCCGCTGCCTCAATTCAGCTTCTGAAGGGAGATAGGCCATGACCCATTTCACCGTCGGCATCATCGTCCCGCAGGACAAGCTGCCCCAGATTCAGACCTTCATCTACCACCAGATGGAGCCGTATGACGAGAGCGACACCGTCGATCCCTACGTCTGCTACTCCCTCGATATGGCCCAGACCGAAATCGAGCGTGACCTTTGTCGGCTGGAGCGGATCGTTGATCGTCAAGACCCGAACTACCGTCTCGACAAGTGCCGCGAAAGCCTCGCCCGACTCCGACTCACGACGCCAGAAGACCGGTATCGCGAGTACGCTCAAACGCACGAGCATTTCAGTGCTCAGGGCGAGCCGCTCACCACATACAACCCGGACAGCAAATGGGACTGGTGGGTCGTCGGTGGCCGCTGGAATGGCTGGATTACCGGCAACAAAAGCGACAGCCGTGATTTGGTTGAGGACAACCTCGCCCCGGTCGAACAGGCGATCCAACGCGGCGTCATCCCACACGCGATCATCACGCCCGACGGACAGTGGCATGAACACGGAAAACTCGGTTGGTGGGCCATCCTGCTCACCGAGGACGAAGACTGGAACGCCCAGGCGACGGAAATTCTCTCCGGATACGGCCCGATCAACAAGACCACGTTCGGCGAAACCGCCGATGGCAGTGTGATCCGTCGGATGCCAAACCTCGTGAAATTCAAGGAAGACCCGGATGCCATGCTCGTCATGTCCCTGGAGGATTACGACGAAGTGACCGGCAAAGCGATCAAGGCCGCCATCATGTCCCGTGATGTGGTGGGCAGGAACCCGCCCATTACGCAGGTCAACAGCGCCGAGGAAGGTCTGCTCGTGTCGTTGAACCAACGCGGCACGGTGGACTTGCCCTATATCGCTTCGCTTTACGGCAAGCCGGAAGTCCAGATCATCGAGGAACTCGGCGAGCTGATCTTTCACGACCCGGAATCGAAGCAGTGGCAGACCGCCGATGCTTATCTCTCGCTTATCTCTCCGGCAATGCCCGCTCGAAACTCGCCGCCGCCGAATCTGGGGGACTGGAATACGCTCGCAACGTGAGTGTGTTACGCGGCGTGCAACCGGAGGACGTGTTGCCCGGTGACATTGACGCCAACTTGGGCGCTCCCTGGATACCAGTGAGCGACATCCGAGCATTCGCGGCTGAGTTGTTCCATGTCTCACCCACTTCCGTTCCGGTCGCACACCTCAAGAAAGATGCCGTCTGGAACATGGTCCCTGACCATGCCGCCGAAGCATCCGTCGCGGCCACATCCGATTTCGGCACCGCACGAGCCAACGGCACTTGGCTGTTTGAGTTGGCGCTCAACATGAAGACGCCGACGATCTATGACACAATCGACCACGGCGACCGCGAGGAACGGGTCGTCAACCAGGAAGCGACGATCGCCGCTCGCGAAAAACAGAAGCTCATCAAGGAACGCTTTCGCTCTTGGGTGTTCTCCGATCCCGAACGCACCGAGCGTCTCGTGCGGATCTACAACGACACCTACAACAATCTGCGTCCCCGTCTCTTCGATGGTTCGCATCTCGACTTTCCGGGCATGAACCAGAATCTAAAGCTCAGGCCGCATCAGAACGATGCCGTCTGGCGCGGCATGAGTTCGGGCAACACGCTGCTGGCCCACGTCGTCGGCGCAGGCAAGACGTTCACGATGGCGGCGACCGGCATGAAGATGAAGCAGGCCGGTCTCATCAAGAAGCCGATGTACGTCGTGCCGAATCACCTGCTGGAACAGTTTTCCCGCGAGTTCATGCAGCTTTATCCGAACGCCAAATTGCTGGTTGCCGCCAAGGAAGACCTCACGAAAGACCGCCGCAAATTCCTGACCGCCAAAATCGCGAGCGGCGAGTGGGACGGCATTATCGTGACCCATAGCAGTTTCGAGCGAATCGGCATGTCACGGGACTACCAGGAAACATTTCTCCTGGAGCAGATCGCCGAATACGACGAGCTGCTTCGCGAACATGCGGGTGCCAAGGGAGTGAACCGCAATCTCATCAAGACCATCGAGAAACAGAAAGCCGCGAGATGCGAACGCCTGAAGGACTTGCTCGTCAAGGACAAGAAGGATGATGGGCTGGTGTTCGATGAACTCGGAGTCGATCACGCCTTCATCGACGAGGCCCATTATTTCAAGAACCTGGAGACACCGACGAAGATGGAGCGTGTCGCCGGCATTCAGACCGGCGGCAGCGAGCGGGCCTTCGATGTGTATATGAAGGCCCGATACTTCGACGAGCAACACGCCGGGCATGGGGTGACGTTCGCCACCGGCACGCCGATTTCCAATACGATGGTCGAAATGTACACAATGCAGCGTTACCTCGACCCCGCTGGCTTACGCAGCCGAGGCATCGAACACTTCGACGCTTGGGCCGCCACGTTCGGCGAAGTCGTGGACACAATGGAAATCTCTCCGGACGGCGCGGGCCTGCGACTGCGAAGCCGGTTCGCCCGATTCACCAACCTGCCGGAACTCCAGCAGATGTTCCGGGCGTTTTCCGACGTGCAGACCGCCGAGATGCTGAACCTGCCACGGCCCAGCCTGGAAACCGGCAAGCCGATCATCGTGGCTTGCCCGATGTCTGAGGAGCAGCAATTCCTTCAGCAAGAACTGGTGGAACGCTACGACCGGCTCCGCTCTCAGAAGGTGGACCCGCGAGTTGATAACGCGCTGGCCATCACCACCGACGGACGCAAACTGGCGACCGACGCACGGATGCTCTCGGCCTCAGCTCCCGATTTCCCGGAATCGAAGGTCAACCGTCTCGTTGAGAACGTCGTGGACGTTTGGAAGAAGTCCGCCGCGACACGCGGCGCGCAAATGATCTTCGCTGACATGGGCGTGAATCCTACCCCGTGGGGGTATACGCCCTACGAAGAGATCGCCACCAAGCTGATAGCCCACGGCATCCCGCACGAGCAGATCGCCGCCATTGGCGACGCCGAGTCCGACGCGAAGAAACTGGCCCTCTTTGAGAGGGTCCGCAATGGCTCGGTGCGAGTGTTGCTCGGCAGCACACAGAAGATGGGCACCGGCACCAACGTCCAGAAACGCCTCGTGGCCTTGCATCACTTGGATGCCCCGTGGAAGCCAGCCGAGGTGGAACAACGCGACGGCCGTATCCTGCGCCAGGGGAACGAGAACAAGGAAGTGACCATCTACCGCTACGTCACGGAAGGTTCGTTCGACGCCTATATGTGGCAGGCACTGGAAACCAAGGCCCGCTTTATCGGCCAGGTCATCACCGGTGACAACGCCGCCCGTCGCGCCGAGGACATCGGCGGCCAGGAACTCTCCTATGCCGAGGTCAAGGCGATTGCATCGAGCAACCCGGCCGTGCTGACACTCGCCGAGGCCGACGCCGAGTTGCAACGGCTCACTTTGCTCAAGAAGAACCATCTCGACGAACAATACGTCGCCCGCCGGAGCGTGCGAGACTTGCCAAAGATGATCGCTGGCCTGTCCGAGCGACTGTCAAAGCTCTCGGCAGACGAAGCCACCGCGAAAGCTCACGCCACAGATCCCATCGGCATCGGCGGTCGCACTTACCCACGCGAAGAGATTTCCGAGATACTCGGCGGCAAGCTCGACGGTTTGCCGAAGAACGTCCGCGAGACGACCCGTATCCCAATCGGCTTCTATCGTGGTCTACGCTTCGGCGTCGTGCTTCACTCGCAATTCCCGCCCGATGTCTATCTCGAAGGTAGCACGACACGCCAAACATCGCTTTCGCGGGAACACCAGGGGCCTCGTGCGGTACTCAACGCACTAGACCGGGTCGCCACCGGCTACTCCTCAGAAAGCGTTCGGGTCCGACAAGACCTGGATATCGCAGAATCCCAGCTTCGCGATTATCAGGCACGCCTTGGTAAGCCCTTCACGCATGAAACCTACCTTGCTGAACTCACCAGCCTGCGCGACCAACTCAAGGCGGTACTTTCTGGCAGCACGCCGCATCAGTCGGACAAACAGGAGGGGCCGCGTGCATCCGAACTGGCAGAAAAGATCAAAGCACTCAAGGCCGCGAACACCATCGAAGCGACGCCGCAGCGTGCCAGCCAGAAGCACTCCACCGCCGAGGAACCCATCACCGCACGAATCCGCCGCCGGGCGGAGGTCGCGACTGAAACGGCAATGGAGGGCGACATCAAGCCGCAGGCGGAACCTTCGCAACATTCCTTCGAGAAACCAGCGATGACGTTCGAGGAGCGCATTAGCCTTGAGCGGCAACGCAAGAACGACGGTCAGAGTCCGCCGTGAGGTCGCTTTACGCCGGAACAGTCGATCGCCATCGCGCCGCCGGTCTGTGAGGCGCTGGAACACGCCCATGAACACGCCCATGAACACGGCATCGTGCATCGCGACATCAAGCCGGAGAACCTACTTCTGGACAAAGATGGCCGTGTGAAGATCGCGGACTTCGGTACCGCAAAGATGTTGGGAACGGATACGTCGGTCCCCGACGTTTCGGAATCGCAGCCCGCCGCCACACGGCAATACATGGCCCCGGAGCAGAAGGAACATCGCGTCACCGACCATTGTGCGGACATCCTGCAACCGCTCCAACAGAGTGTGATGCGTGATGGCGAAGACACGCTCATGTTCTTCAACGGCTGCGTGACTCATGCGATGCGGAAAGTCCCCAGGCACGGCGACTTTCGCGTCCAGGATGATCACGGGGGAACGGTGCATCCTTATGAACCGTCAGACGCTCAAATCGAATTCGCCCAACGAGCGATGGCCGCGTGTCAGCCCGCACCGGCCTACGGCCGCGTGGACCTGGTCCGGGACAATCACGGGAACTTCGCGGTCATGGAGTTGGAGCTGATTGAACCCGGACTCTGGCTGCGAAGCCATCCCCCCGCAACGACCGCATTCGCTGACGCGATTGCCAAGATCGTTCAAGCCTGACTGGCAACGGCGAAACGTGCGGAGGCATCTCAGATTCGGGATGTCTTGTGCGCGGATTCACGGTTCGATGCGATTCTGAGCCAAGAGAGTCGCGGTCGCGGAGGCTATAATAGACGGGCCATGACCGATCATTTCTTCCCGAGCAATCCCATGAAGCCCTGCATGGCCTTTCTCGGCCTGATTTTTCTCGCGGCAGCGAATCTGGTCTATTCCGCGGAGCCATCCACAGCGGCCGGCCGCCAGACGAAGACTGTCGAAGGCTGGACGCTGCTCATCAGCGACGAGTTGCTGGAGCAGAACAAGGCCGCGACGGAGCGGGCCTTGGAACTCCTGACAACTCAGCTTCAAGAGATCACGCGCGTTGTTCCCGCGTCGGCCGTGGCAGAACTGAAGAAGGTGCCGCTCTGGTTTTCTCCCGAATATCCCGGCGTGCCACCGCGTGCGGAGTATCACCCCGGTGCCGGTTGGTTGCGTGACAACAAACGCGACCCGGCGATGGCGAAGGCGGTCGAATTCACCAACGTCCGCATCTTCGAGCGCGAAACCAAACGGATGCCGAACTTCGCGCTGCACGAATTGGCTCACGCCTATCACGACCGAGTCCTTCCCAAAGGGTACGGCAACGAGGCCGTCAAAGCCGCATTTGAGAATGCCAAAACAAAGGGTCTGTACGAGCGCGTCGAACAACGCTTCGGCGACGGGCGGTCGGCCAATGTTCGCGCCTACGCGATCACGAATCCGATGGAGTACTTCGCCGAGTGCAGCGAAGCGTTCTTCTCCACGAACGACTTCTTCCCGTTCACTCGCGAGCAACTGGCGAAGCACGATCCGGAGATGTTCGCACTGTTGAAAACGCTGTGGGGCGAGCCGGCCGATTCGGCGCGGCCGGTGAAAATCTTCATCCTCGCCGGGCAGTCGAACATGGAGGGCGCGGGCATCATCAAAGCCGACCCGAAGCGCAACGACGGCCAAGGCTCGCTGGAGTATCTCGTGAAGGACGACGGGAACGGGGCACGCTTCAGGCCGCTGTTGGATGGTGCCGGGTGGCGCACGCGCGATGATGTGTGGATCACTTTCCTCGACCGTAAAGGCCCGCTCACCGTGGGCTTTGGCGCGCGGGCGGGCGAGACGATCGGGCCGGAACTGGGTTTCGGCTGGGTGATGGGCGACGCGATCGACGAGCCGGTGCTGCTCATCAAATGCGCATGGGGCGGCAAGAGCCTCGCCGTGGATTTCCGTCCGCCCAGCGCGGGCAAGCTGCCGTATTCTCTCGGTGAGAAAGGGGACGCCGCCCTCGCGCAAGACCCGGCGGCGCTCGGGAAATACTACCGCGAAATCCTGACGCTCACGAAGGCCGCGCTCGCCGACATCAAGACTCTCGTGCCGGGCAGCGACGGGAAGTATGTACTGGCCGGCTTTGGCTGGCATCAGGGCTGGAACGACCGCATCAACGACCAGTTCAACGCGGAATACGAAAGCAATATGGCGCACTTCATCCGCGACATCCGCAAAGACCTCGGCGCGCCCGCGCTGCCGTTCGTCATCGCCGAAAAAGGGATGAGCGGCCCCGACGAGAAGCACCCGCGAGCGCTCTCCCTGATGAAGGCTCAGGCCGCAGTGGCGGAGTATCCGGAGTTCAAGGGGAACGTGGCGTTTGTCGGGACGAAAGCGTTCTGGCGTCCGGCGGAGCAGTCCCCCAGCGGACAGGGCTATCACTGGAATAACAACGCCGAAACCTACTACCTCATCGGCGAGGCGATGGGCGAAGTGATGAAACGGCTTCTCCTCGCCAGGTGATGTTGCTCCAAAAGGGCGATATGACGAAGACACACCTGATAGTTCTGGCGGGATTCCTCGTCTCTCTGACTGCGGGGACCGTCGAGCTGCGCCGCATCATGAAACAACTCAAATCCATCCAAAGTCACATGCTGGTCCTCAGTGTCTGTTTCGCGGTGCTTCAGTTGATGTGCGGGAATGCCTTCGCTGCCGACGTGGCCACGCATCCTCGTCAAGCGGCCAAGTCCCATCCCAATCCTCAACAAGGCCCCGACTCAGGAATGACCCCGATGAAATCTGACGATTCAGGTAGTCAGTTGACGGTGGAGCGGATCTTCTCTGCGGACGAATTCCAAGAGGAGCGAATCGGTCCCATCACCTGGAGCAAGTTGGGCGCAGTTTACTTTACGCTTAAGGGGGCTGAGGGAGAGAAAGACGGCCATTCTTTGGTTCGCGTCGATGCGGCCAGCGGCACCGAGAAGGTCGTGGTGCTGGCCAGTGCATTCATTCCCTCTGGCGAATCAAAGCCACTCCCCCTCGACGGGTTCGCGTTTTCGGCGGATGAATCAAGGCTCTTGATCTACACCAAGAGTCAGCGTGTCTGGCGACTCAACACGCGGGGAGATTACTGGGTTCTGGACATCGCCACTCGGGAACTTAAAAAACTTGGCGGCGAGGCATCGCCGTCCACGCTGATGTTCGCGAAGTTCTCGCCCGATGGCTCGCGCGTGGGCTATGTCCGCGAGAACAATCTCTATGTTCAAGATGTGCGCAGCATGCGCATCACGGCGCTGACGACGGACGGATCGGCGCGGCTCATCAATGGGACTGCGGACTGGGTGAACGAAGAAGAACTGATGATTCGCGATGGCTATCGCTGGAGTCCCGATGGCGAATCAATCGCTTTCTGGAGATTCGACACCACCGGGGTCGAGGACTTCCATCTGCTCGACAACACGCATGGAACCTACCCGCGTCTCACTTCGTTCCCCTATCCCAAGGTCGGCAAGACGAATTCGGCCAGCCGAATCGGCGTGGTCGCCGCCGCCGGTGGCGATATCCGCTGGCTCGATGTGCCGGGTGATCCGCGCGAACACTATCTTCCGCAGATGGAGTGGGCTCCCGACGGTGAAGCGATTCTGATCCAGCAGATGAATCGCGTCCAGAACATCAACCGCGTCATGCTTTGGAACGTGAAGACTGGTGCGATCCAGACAGTCCTCACGGAGACGGATCCCGCATGGCTGGAGAACGAGAACCCTGTGCGCTGGGTGCAGAACGGTAAGGGATTCGTCTGGCTGAGCGAACGCAATGGATGGCGGCATGTCTATCGCGCCAGTACCGATGGCCAAGGGCTTTCCGCAGTGACTCGGGGCGATCTGGATGTGCTCGCGGTGGAAGCGATTGATGAGGTCAGCGGGCGGCTTTACTTCGCGGCGTCACCGGACAATCCCACGCAGCGATATCTGTATCGAGTGCCGCTCGAAGGAGGAGCACCCGAACGTCTGTCACCAGCCAATCAGCCGGGATGGCACACTTACGAAGTTTCGCCCGACGCGAAATTGGCCATCCACAAGTACTCCACATTTGCGTCGCCGCCGGTTGTGGAACTGATTCGGCTGGCCGATCACAGCGTGGTGCGTATCCTCACAGATAATGCAAAGTTGCGGGAGAAACTCGCACGACTTGACCGACCGTCCATCGAGTTTTTCCGAGTCGATATCGGGAACGAGTTGTTGCTCGATGGCTGGTGTCTCAAGCCACCGTCGCTCAATCCGTCGGGCAAGTATCCCCTGATGTTCCATGTCTACGGCGAGCCGCACGGGCAAACGGTGCGTGATGTCTGGCAGGGACCACGGGGGCTGTGGCACTGGATGCTCGCGCAGCAGGGCTACCTGGTCGCCAGCGTGGACAATCGCGGAACCAATGCTCCGCGCGGGCGCGAGTGGCGAAAGTGTATCCACCACAAGATCGGCATCATTGCGCCGGAAGAGCAGGCGGCCGCCGCGCAAGCCTTGTTAAAACGCTGGAGTTTCGCAGACTCGAAACGCGTGGGAATCTGGGGTTGGAGCGGTGGCGGCAGCATGAGCTTGAATGCCCTCTTTCGCTATCCCGATCTGTATCACACCGCCATCGCCGTCGCTCCCAATGCCGATCAACTCCTCTACGACACGATCTATCAGGAACGCTACATGGGGTTGCCCGCTGATAACGCCGACGGCTATCGACTCGGTTCACCGATCACCTACGCGAAGCAGTTGAAAGGAAACCTGCTGCTCGTGCATGGAACCGGGGACGACAACGGCCACTATCAGGGAACCGAGAAGCTGATCAACGAATTGATCGCCCACAACAAGCGCTTCACCGTGATGCCCTATCCGGCGCGTTCTCACGCGATCAATGAAGGCAGCAATACGGTTCCGCACTTCTACTCGTTACTGACAAACTACCTGCACGACCACCTGCCGGTTCAGAAGCAGGACTGAAACAGCATGGCCAAAATAACCCGAAGCGTGAGCGAGGGAGTCCTCAAATCAGCGGTGAAACCGACCCTCGCTCACGCATCGGGTTACATTCTGTTAGACGCACTTACTTCGACTTTTGCAGTTTTGGGAGTGCGGGGATTCATCACCGCTTTCATTTCTCAATCCTCCACCGCATTTTTGAAATACCTTGTGTTCGATGGGGCTTTCAAAAACTCTTTCGATCAAGAGAAACCAAAGCAGCAATCAATTGCCGCACTCCAAAAAAGTGCAAAAGTCGAGCTTACTGTTGCGTGCGAAACTCGGAGGGTGTCATGCCGGTGGCGGATCGGAAGGCGCGGGTGAAGGCGCTGTGATCGTAGAAACCACAGGCGTGTGCGATCTCGGCCACGGATTGTTCCAGATCGCGAAGCATGCGCGACGCGGCGGCGATCCGCGACTTGGTGATGAACTGGCTCGGCGTCAGGCCGAAGAGTCGCTTGGTCAGGCGAGCCAGCCGTTGAGACGACAGTTTTGAACGACGTGCGAGCCAGGCGGGAGTCACCTCAGACGAAAGGCTTTGCTCGAATTCTTCGAGGGCACTTGCGAAGTCCTTAGGGATCTCATGAGGCTCGACCGGCACGCGGACGTCGCGAGAGAAGCCGATCAAGCCAACGACGGCACCGTTTGAGTCCAGCATCGGCAGCTTCGTCGTCAGGCACCAGACCGGGTCGTTTGGTCGATGCCATTGCATTTCGAGGTGGTCAACCAGCGGATGTCCGGTGCGCAGAACTTTCTCGTCCTGTTCGGTGGGGATCCGACCAAAGTCGCCGGGGCAGATGTCACGCGGGCATTTGCCGATGACTTGCGACTTGCTCTTCAATCCGTGCCGCGCCACCAGCGACTCGTTCACGGCGACATATCGACCGACAGCATCTTTGACGAAAAACGCCACATCCGGCGACCGGTCGAAGAGCCTTTCCAACAATGCAACCTCCACCTGCGAAACGTACGGAGGCATGGCAGATTCAGGATGTGTTGTGCGCGGATTCACGGTTCGATGCGATTCTGGGCCAAGAGTTATGTCGTTGCAGAAGTTAAAATTGAATCGTTCAAATCCATCATACTCAAAGCTGATGCCAATGAGATCAACGAGATGAGTCGCACAAGTTTGAGGCCAACCCTTTCTGCCGCTCTGCGAGCCCCTTTCCTCACTCTCATTCGCGGCATCCCAAAAACACTTTCTTAGCAGTGACAATGAAGAATCACTCGACAATATTCGCGATATTCCTCAGCTCTCTGATGGCATGTACACCACTGGTCGCCCAAGATCGGTTTCATGCCAAGGGACCAACTTCTCCAGTCAAGATGGAGCCACATCAGCAGAGCGTGGTGCAGGTACACTTCGATCTGTTGCCG
>JAYUFF010000352.1:0-2210 GCA_043738825.1 Schlesneria sp. | reverse complement strand
CGGTCTGCGAGGGGATCAACCTGCAATACTTTTTCTCGTACATCGACTCGCCCGGCTGGGGCTGCGGGACGAAGCTGCCTCACAATGTGGTCTCGCTGCTGGGTGTGATGGATGGAGCCGCCAGCGATCTGCGTCCCGGCCTGCCCTGGCAGGGAGTCGAGATTCACGAACCGTTGCGACTCCTGTTCGTCATTGAGACGACACCGGAAGGCATTCGCCAAATCATGGACCGCGATCCGCTCGTCGGAAAGATTTTGCGAAACGGCTGGAGCCAGTTGGCCCTGCTGAATCCAAACTCGAACGAAATTCTGGTCTATCGCCAGGGCGAGTTTTATCCCTACCAACCCGACATCACCGAATTGCCCCAGGCCCATTCGTCGCTGGACTGGTATCGCGGCAGCCGTGAGCATCTCGAGTTCGCGGAGATCGTCAGTTGAAGCTGCCACGCACACGCAGTTGCTTAGAGGCGGTTTCAAAACCAACCCGCAGCGTAAGTGAGGGCGATTCCACGCGGCAATTCCCGATACCCTCGCTGACGCTTCGGGTTGGTATTCGAGTTTTGAAACCGCTTCGAGGCTGGAGTCCGCGTTTCGCGGCCCCCGGCAGGATTGGACGCACTAAAAACTGGGGGCGGCGAAACGCCGACCTCAACCACGCGGTGACGAGATTCAACGAGGAACCATGTTCGACCAGGAACTGATCTTTCGAGTGTTGGGCCTGACGGTTGTCGGTGCTCCCGTCGCGCTCTTCTGCGTGCTGGGGTTGTCGTCGCTGTTGCGGGATCGTCCGCTCAGCGAACGGCTGATCGTGGCGTGTGTCAATGCGGCCATCATCGCCGGGCTTTTGGCGTCGATCACCATCCTCGCGCTGATGCTCGGACTGGAGATTCGGCATGTGCCGATCACGTTCGAGCCGTGGGTCGATATCCCGCACTATCACTTCGATATCAAATTTGAATTTGATCGGCTGTCAGTCCCGTTCGTGATCCTGACCTTCGCCCTCTGCGGTACGATCGGGGCGTTTTGCAACCGCTACATGCACCGCGAGCCGGGCTTCAACCGCTTCTTCGTCTTCTACTCGCTGTTCATGTTGGGGATGGTGACGACTTCATTGGCGGGGACGATTGAAACGCTGTTCACCGGCTGGGAACTGGTCGGTCTGTCATCAGCCCTGCTCGTGGCGTTCTATCACGAGCGACTCTCTCCCGTGCAGAATGGCCTGCGCGTCTGGTGCGTGTATCGCCTTTCCGATGCCGCGCTGCTGCTGGCCTCGGTTCTGTTGCACCATCTGGCGGGTGAGGGTGACTTCGACCAACTGGTTCGCGTCGGTCATTGGCCCGAGGGAACAGCGCTGTTGACCGAGCCGCAGTGTCTGGCGGTCGGCCTGCTGCTCCTGGTGGCCGCGATGGGAAAGTCAGCGATGGTGCCGTTCTCGGGTTGGCTGCCGCGGGCGATGGAAGGCCCGACACCTTCCAGCGCCGTCTTCTACGGCGCGCTGTCCGTTCATCTCGGCGCGTTCCTGTTGTTGCGAGTCAGTCCGCTGCTCGATCAGTCGCTGACGCTGCGAATGATCATCGTGCTGGTCGGGCTTTCGACGGCAGTGTTTGGAACTTTTGCCGCGCGCGTGCAAACCGACATCAAGTGCGCCTTGTCGTTCGCCTCGCTGACACAGGTCGGCATCATCGTGGCCGAAATCGGCTTCGGTCTGCGTTACCTCGCCCTCATTCACATCTTGGGCCATGCCTGTCTGAGGACGTTGCAGTTTCTGCGTGCTCCGACACTGTTGCACGATTATCGCATTCTCGAAAACGCGATCGGCGAACGCTTGCCGACCCAAACGACACTGCTGGAGCGATGGTTCACGGACACGGCCCGCCTCTGGCTGTATCGTCTGGCATTGCAACGCGGCTATCTGGATGCCTGTCTTTCGGATTACCTGGTCGCTCCGGTCCTCCGTTTCTTTCGAGGTTGCGACGCGCTCGAACAGCGGTGGACGAAGTTCCTATCGGGGCCAGAGACCACCGCAGCGAAGATCGATGACACCGTACCCGTCACGTTGGAGGAGTTGTTATGAGCGACCTCCATCTGCCGTGGCTGGAAGGCTCGATCCTGTGCTCACTGATCGGTGCGCTGTGCGTGAGTCGGGCGATCGATCCTCATCGAGCTCGAAACTGGTGCTTGGGATTTTCGGGATTGGTGTTGCTCTGCACC
>JAYUFF010000351.1:0-5850 GCA_043738825.1 Schlesneria sp. | reverse complement strand
CCTCGAACAAACGGCGGCGGCACCCCTGGCCGAAGCCGCGTTCCAAACCGCGAACTCGGTGCTGAGCCTCGCGTTCGTGTCGGCGGCCATGCGGGGTTGGACCCGACTGGTCCAAGACGCGACCGGTTTTGATCACCCGATGGACTGGGGCTTTGTCGGATTCAGCGTGACGTTGCTGGTCATCGCGGCACTCACGGTGGTCGTCGTGAAGGTCGCCGAGTGGCGTCGCTGGTACGTCGTTAATGTGGTGATTCAGGGGGCACTCACGCTGTTGGCCCTGCACAAGCTGATCGACCTCAGCCCGTGGCAGCAGGTCGAACTCTTCTCGGTGATCGCGGGATTGGTCTTGCTGGCCGTCGGGCACACCGGATGGTATCGCGAACAGGAGCGCGAGAGCGATCTGGTCAGCATGAGCCTCTTCTTCGGTGCGATTCTGACCAGCGTTCCTCTAGCAATCGCGACGTGGAGTGATCGTGGCCACGGCAAGTTCCTGATCCTGAACGAAACCGGCTTCCTGTTTGTCAGCGTGCTGTTGCTGGGGACCGGAGCGGTCTTCCGATTGAAGGCCACAACCTTGGTCGGCAGCATCTCGACCGCGTTGTACTTCCTGACACTGCTGATCTTTGTGCCCTGGAGCAGCCTGAGCACCATCGCCACACTGATCATCATCGGCGGCGGACTGATCTTCGGCACCGGGCTCATCCTGGCTTTCTTCCGCGACCGTCTGCTCACACTGCCGGAACGAATCCAAAAACGCGAAGGGATCTTCATGGTACTGAACTGGCGCTGATGTTGACGTTGGTGAAGATTGTTGGTTCCAAGAGGCTTTCCTGCGGCGGCATCAGGCCGCCAATGCAGGGGGCGGGCACTCCATCCGGTCGTGACCTAATTTGAAAATTTGAAAGTGAGATGCCAGAGGTAACTAGCCCGACACGCAAGCGAGGGCTGGCTGTTCGATGATTGCGAAGCCCTCGCTTACGCGTCGGGCTGGTTTTTGATGTTCACTCACACCGAATTAGGACACCAGCCTCCATCCGGTAACGCCGTCTCGAAGTGGGCGCGTCGCCGGCGGGGTGGCCTGCTTGCCCGGCTTCAGCAAGCATGGAGTTTGCTTGGCAAGGCTGGCGATTGAGAACGAGTCCAAGGTCACTCACTGCCAGTTCGTCCGATGGTGGTGAATTTCAGCTCAGAGGCTGTTTTCAAATTGGCGCATCGAATGTCCCAGTCCAACCCCTCTCCCCCGTCTTCGGGGGAGAGGCGGGGTGAGGGGGCTGATTCACAGTTCGCCCCCCTCACCCTAACCCTCTCCCCCGAGGATGGTGGAGAGGGGACAAGACAACAGCTTTCCATGTCAAACCGAAGTTGAAAACAGTCGTTCACGCAAACATGCTCGCCGCAGCCGGGCGAGCATGCCACCTGCCAGGGCTGTTCGCCTCTTTCTGCCGCTTCATAGTCGCCTTCATCGCTCCGCGTGAAGTCGCCGACTGTGAGTGGGGCATAGTTTGTCCGGTCAACGGCGAACCTGCACACGGCTATCTTCACGCGGAGCGAGGAAGGCGACCTTGGTTGAACGACCGGCAAAGGGGCGGCTGAGTGGCGTGCGCAAATGAAGTGTGACAGGTGTGGCACGCCCTGACGCCTTGGGAAGGGCTGGTGGTGCGCGACACGCTCGCCATCAATTCTCGAAGTTTCCTCAATGGTGGGCCGGCGCTCGAAGCGAGCTTGTCCCACCCTACTTTGAAACTGGGGAGAACCGTGGCGGGATTGCCGACGGCCGGGGCACTCTGGTATCCCTTATCGTAGTTACTGGTCTTGCGAAGAGGGGAATGCTCATGACACGCACAGGGGTTGAGTCAGATGCGCGTCGCGCGACGGTCTCGCGCAGGCGGATGTTGCAGATTGGCAGCCTGGGTTTGGCGGGCATGGGGCTGTCGTTGCCGCGACTTCTGGGGAATGAGGCGATTGGTGAGCGGAACAGCCTGCGCCCGCTGGCCGACAACTGCATCCTGCTGTTTCTGAATGGCGGTCCCAGTCACCTCGACATGTGGGACATGAAGCCGAATGCCGGGGACGGCATTCGGGGTGAGTTCCAACCGATCTCAACGTCGCTGCCCGGCTATCAGATGTGCGAGCATCTGCCTCGCATGGCGAAGCAGATGCACCTGGCGACGGTTGTCCGGTCGATGAATCACACCGTCAACAATTCTCACGCGGCGGCGGTCTACGCTTCGCTGACGGGGCACGATCGCGGCGAGCAAGGCGGCGGGACGAGACCCACCGATCATCCGAGCCTCGGCAGCATCATGGCGAAGTTGCGGCCGACAGCGCCGACCGTGTTGCCTCAGGTGACGCTGCCCTACGTGACGAAAGAGGGTGCGGGCGGACCGCCTCAACCCGGGTTCTTCGGTGGATTTTTGGGGCACTCCTACGATCCGTTGTTCGTGTTGCACGATCCGAATGCGGCCGACTTCCGCGTTCCCGAACTGACGCTGCAAACCGAAGTCACGACCAACCGGCTGCAAACTAGGCGTCAGTTGTTTGAGGCGACGGGAAGCTCATCGCGCGGTGACGGTCGTTCAGCAGCAGTCGAGATGTCACAGATGCAGACTCGCGCGCTGGACATTCTTTCGTCGGAGCAGACTCAACGCGCGTTCCGTCTGTCGGATGAGTCGGCCGCGCTGCGCGACAGCTATGGCCGCAACATCTACGGCCAGAGTGTGCTCCTCGCGCGGCGGCTCATCGAAGCGGGGACGCGAGTCGTCACGATCTCGTGGGCACCGGATGCCAACGCCACCTGGGACACGCATGGCGGTAACTTCGAGAAGCTCAAGACCACGCTCCTGCCGCAGCTCGATTCGGCGTGCGCGAGCTTAGTTGACGATCTGTCTCAACGCGGCATGCTCGAACGAACGTTGATTGCCGTGCTGGGCGACTTCGGTCGCACGCCGAAGGTCAACGGGAATCAGGGAGGTCGCGACCACTGGAACTTCTGCTACAGCCTGATGATGGTCGGAGGCGGCTTCCAGCGCGGGCTGATCTACGGCAGCAGCGACAGCACGGGAGCCTTCCCCGCCAGCCACGCCCTCGTGCCGGGCGACATCATTTCGACGATCTATCGCGCGCTGGGAGTGGCTCCCACCACGGAAATCTTCGATCAGTTCCAACGTCCGTATCGAGTCGTCCCCGGCGGCGAGGTCATCACCGATCTGCTGGCCTGACGAAACGGGAGCCGCTTCAATCTCCAGTGCTAACTGGGTAGCGGATGTAGTTCATCTGTTCAGGTTGAGTGGAACCGGGACCACGTTAGCCCGGAGGGCGACACTTCGATCAACCTTCGATTTCCTTCGATGTGTCGCCCTCCGGGCTGTGGGAGCCTGTTGCCGATCCCCCACGGCTCGCGCCGTGGGCTACCATCTGCCGCCCTCCGGGCTGAAGATCTCTCGTCAACTTCCGCTCTGAAGACAGATGATGGGTTGCCTGCGGCCCAACGCCGGTCGTCTCTCATCATCACTCCTCCATTTCACATCGCCCCTCATGCAGACACTGCTCGCCGTCCTCACCGTTGTCGGTTATCTGCTGACGCTGACACTGTTGCCCGTCGTGTTGCTGACGAAGAAGCGCGAGTCGGTGGCGACGGTGGCGTGGATGATGGCCATCGTGACGATGCCTTACTTCGGCGCGTTCCTGTTCGTGGTGTTCGGCATCAATCGCGTGGGACGCCGAGTAAAGAGCCGTCTCGCCGCGCTGCGCTATTCCAGCCGGTCGGTGCCTCAGTTGGCGGGGCACCACCATTTGTCGGAAAGCCGACTCAACGAGACGCAGCGCGAACTGTGGCGGCTGGCCGAGCGGGTGGCCGGAACGCGCGCGACCGTCGGCAATTCGGTGCAACTGTTGATCGATGCCAATCAAACATTCAAAGAAATTGTGACCGCGATCAACTCGGCACAGTCGTCGATTCATCTGGAGTACTACATCTGGCAGCCGGATCGGCTGGGGACCGCGCTGCGAGATTTGTTGATCTCGAAAGCGAAGCAGGGGGTGGAGGTGAGATTCCTCTACGATGCAATCGGCTCGTCCCGACTGACACATCGATTCTTGCAGCCGATGCGCGACGCAGGCATCCGCGTGGCGACGTTCGTGCCGGGACAATCGTTGCGCGAGCGGTGGTCGATTAACCTCCGCAGCCACCGCAAGATCGTGATCGTCGATGGTGAGATCGGTTTCACGGGCGGCATGAACGTCGGCGACGAGTACCTCGGGCGCGACCCGCACTTTGGTCTGTGGCGTGACACGCACCTCGCCCTGCGCGGACCGACGGTGCTTCAGTTGCAGGAGGTCTTCGCGATCGACTGGCACTACGCAACGGGAGACGACCTGCCTCCCGCCGCGTTTCCGTCGCCCGTCGAGAGCGGCCACGTCCTGGCCCAGGTGTTGGCGGGAGGCCCCGACGACGAGGACGGAGTGTTCCACACTCTGTTGTTCGCCGCGATCAATCGGGCCGAGCGGCAGATCACGCTGGCCACGTCCTACTTCGTCCCGACCCCGCCGCTGGTGAGCGCCCTCGAAACGGCGGCCCTGCGCGGCGTGAGGACTCGCGTCATGCTGTCCGGTCCCAAAACGTACTGGGCCACGCGCAACGCGGCTCGTTCCTACTATGACTCACTGCTGCGAGCGGGCGTGGAAATCCACGAGTTCCAGGCGGGGCAGTTCCACTCGAAGACCCTGACCATCGACGGCTGCTGGTCGCTGGTCGGCACACCCAACTTCGACTCGCGCAGTCTCTACCTGAACTTCGAGGTCGGTGCGGCCCTGTACGATCTGGGTCTCGCCGAACAGCTCGACAATCACTTCGATCAGGATCTGCCGAACGCGCACCGCATTCAGTCCGACGAGTGGTCCCGACGCTCGACACTGGCGAGGCTGAAGGAAAACTTCTGCCGGATGTTTTCGCCGGTGTTGTAGGCTGGGCCGTAGCACCAACCCGAAGCGTGAGCGAGGGAATGCGGCCTGAGACCCTCGCTCACGCTTCGGGTTGGTATTACCGGGCAGACTGTTTTCCGTCGCTTGCCGTCACGGGCGATTGATGAGAAACGTCGCCGCTTCGTGGAGGAACGGCTTCACCACGGCAGTGGCCTCGAAGGGGAGTGCGACTTCGTCGAGAGCGGCGTCCATCAACGAGACCCAGCGGTCGCGCGCGGCGGGCGCGATCGCGAACCGGATGTGGCGCATGCGAAGTTGAGGATTCCCACGCTCGCGAAGGTAGGTGTCCGATCCGCCGAAACGATAGATCAGGAAGTCACCCAGCCGCCGCTCGGCCTCGGACAAATCGTCGGCCGGGTACATCGGACCGAGGATGTCGTCGTCGGGGACTCGTCGGTAGAACGCACTCACCAACCGACGCAGCCCCGTTTCGCCGACGGCATCGAAGACGGTACTCGGTTCCGAAGCAGACACGCGGCGGCAATCCTCACTTGAGTGCATTTCAAAACTAGCCCGACAGCGCAAGCGAGGGCTAAACGCTTGAAGTCTACCAAGCCCTCGCTTGCGCGTCGGGCTGGTTTTTACAGAGCAAACCAAGTTTTGAAATGCGTTCTAGGATTTTGGAGGTGAGGTGGATTTCGCAGGCGTCTCGCTGTCGTCGGTGATCGCTTGCGCCGGTCGATCGGCGATCAAGCGGCCTTCGTTCAGAAACCGCAGCGTTTGATCGATCGCTTCGCGATTGCGCAGCAGTGAAGTGTGAGGCGACCGCACCGTCGCAAAGTCTGCCGCGCCAACGAGCCGCGTACTCTCCACCGTCACGGTTCCATCGTCGTCACCGGGAATGAACGGGTTCCAACCGGCCGGGTTGTT
>JAYUFF010000350.1:0-5871 GCA_043738825.1 Schlesneria sp. | reverse complement strand
CTTCATGCGGACTGCCTTTGACTCGTGGTGATTCTGGATGGTGTGAAACTGAGGAGGCCAGACGGGCCTCCCGAAACGCGGCGGCATTATGCCGGGGGACTTCGTCAGTTGCCAGACACCAGTGGTCGAACAACATTCTATTGCGAGGTTGATCTCGTACTACTAGGCGTCAACTTCTTGTCGGGTTGCGCGCACTTCAGAAGCAGACGAAGACACAAACAGGTGAAGCAAAAAACTGACCACTGATGGCACAGATTTTACAGATGACTCAGATCATGAGGGCGAAGAAAGAGTACTGCCCTTGGTCTTCGTCCGATCTGTGTCATCCGTGAAATCCGTGGTTCCGCCGCATCTTTTTTGGTTGCGACCGAGAGGCTGCTTCGTTTAACCGCGTGGGCAACGCCCACGCAGTTAAACGAGGTTTGAGGATTTGGACCGGTTCGCCGCTCGTTCTCGCAGAAATCCGTGGACGATGAACAGCACCCAGAAGAGCGCCGATCCCGCCGCGAAGATCAGGCGGGCGGATGTCGAGAGGTGGCTCTGCCGCAGATAGCTCTCGATGATCGCGGCGGCGAACAACATCCCCGCCACGCCGAGTGACGTGATTCCCGCCTGTTGTCCCGCCTGCCGCAGAGCCTCCGTGCGCGTCAGCAGTCCCGGCGCAACGACCGCACGACCGAGCATCAGTCCGACACCGCCGCACAACACGATGGCCCCAATTTCCGTGACACCATGCGGCAGAATCCACGCCCACAACTCGGCGTCGATTCCGGCTCGCTGATGAATGGCGACGAAGACTCCCAAAATCATGCCGTTGTAAATCATCAGCAGCGCCGTGGGGATCGCGGCCAGCACACCCATCGCCATCGCCAGCAGGCCGACTTTCAAATTGTGCGAGAACAGGAACGAGGCGAACCAAAACTTCGTGCCGCCCTTCTGCTCGCGACCACCGCGCAACACTTCCAGCAACTGTTCGTGAGTCGATCCCGGTTGACGCGGATCTCCGCGCGGCCACAGAGCATACGCAGCAAGCGGATCGGCCATTGAGGCGAAGTATGCCAGCAGCGCGCCGCCAACCAGCAGCGCGGCCGAAATCGCGTGGACTCGCCAATGGCGGGCCAGCGACCGCGCGAAACCCTCAAACACGAAGTGGCCAATCCCCGCGAACAAGGACTGTTTCGGAGGCAGATAGATCAGCCCGTGGGCGGCGGCCGTCAGGTCGTTCAGATAGTTGGTCAGCCGCCGATCGCTGGTGCGCGTGGCGACTTGGGAGAGGTGAATCGTCGTCCGGCGATAGAGCACATCGAGGCGACTCAGTTGCTCGGGAGTCATCCTGCGCATCGAGCGGCGAGCCTGGTTGATCAGGTTCTCCAACTCTTCCCACGCGGGCTTGTTGCGTGTTACGAAACCGCTCATACTCGGCCCGCCCTTCGGTCTGTTTCTACTGTGACAGTTCGCGTCGTTGGGATGAGTGCAAAGTGAGAAGTGTTCAGTGCAAAGTGCAAAATGAAGGAACCTCCCGTTAGTCGCCCGCCGTGACGCGAAAACCGTTGGACAACAACGTCTGGAAGCAGATTCCGAGTAAAAGAGTGTCTGCCCCGCCCACGCTTTGCACTTTGCACTGATCACTTCTCACTTTGCACTCCACCTCTCACTCCGACATCATCATTGAACTCTCGCGAGGTGATTCATGCCCGTTCCGCCGCTCCCCGCCACGCTGCAATACGAAACCCCCGAGAACGTCCAGATTGAATATCGTCCCGCCGGACTGGGGACGCGGTTTCTCGCGTGGTTCGTCGATCAGATCATAATGAACTTCGTCATTTTTCTCGCGTTCATCGCGCTGGTCATCATCGGCGCGGCGTCCGGAGGACTGTTTCGCGACTTCTTTGATCAGATCGACGATGCCCTTCGGAACAAGGACGATCCGGTCGATCCCGAAGTGATCGCCATGTACCTCGTTGGCATTGCCATGCTGATCTGGGGACTCGGCAGTTTCTTCTATTTCGGACTGAGCGAACTGTTGTGGCGAGGCCAGACACCCGGCAAGCGGATGTGCAAAATTCGCGTGGTCAAGGTGGACGGCTTCGCGCTGGATGCCGTCGGTGTCTTCATGAGGAACGTGTTTCGAGTGGCCGATCACCTGCCGGTCCTATGGATCGTCCCGGTCCTCTCGCAGCGGGGACAACGGTTCGGGGACATGGTGGCGGGGACCATCGTGATCAGCGATGAGGCCGAAGATTTGGCGGAGGTCCGACACCAACTGTCAGGTCGAAACACTGCCGAGGCCCGTTTTCGCTTCGACCACGCCAAGCTGACGCGGCTGGCTCGCGAGGACTTCGATGCGGTCGAACGGATCCTGGATCGCTGGAACTCGCTCCCGTCTGATCAGCAGCGCACGCTGCTCGATCGCCTGGTCGGCCCGCTCAGCAAGAAGATGCAGACCGACGAGCCTCCCGTGGAAGAGCGAGTGGTGTTCCTCGAAGACCTGCTCGCCGCCGAGTACCGCCGCCAGGACCGCCATCTGCGATGAGCACATCTGCGAGCGCAATCATGATCTGGGGTCAGGTGTTCAAATTTCAAAATTGGCCGGGGTGGCCGCGTGAGCGTCGCTGGTCGATCAGTCGGCCAATTTTGAAATTTGAACGCCCGACCCCAAGCTTTGTACGATCGCTGGGTGGTTTTGTACTCGTCCTGATGCTCGTCGGTTGTGGTGGCAATCAACGCCCAGCGGATTCAAGCTCGACCAAGAGTCAGGCGAATCAACGAGCCACAAAGCTTGAATCTCAAAGTCCACCGCGAAAGGATTCGATCGCCGTAGATGTGGCGATGGACGGACAAATTGAACGGACTTTGCCATCAAGTCCGCAGGAACCGCAACCGATCCATCGGCCCGACGATCAGCGGCCGAAGCATGATGATCGACGACTGGCCGAGGCGGGGATTCGGCTCTACGAATCGAAGCGACTCAAACTGTACACGGACATTGATGCGGAGACCGCTCGCGCGCTGCCGCCCGTCATCGACGCGGTCTATCTCGCGTGGGTCGAGTACTTTGGCAAGCTGCCTCCCGACCGGGCCGGTTCCGAGTTTCAGATGACCGGCTACCTGATTCGGGATGAGGCGCTCTTTCGCGAGGCGGGACTCGTCCCCGAAGACCTGCCGATGTTCGAGCACGGTCGCCATCGACGCAATGAGTTTTGGATGCGCGAGCAGAAGTACGACTACTTCCGGCGGCACCTGCTCATCCACGAGGCGACTCACTGCTTCATGACTTTCATGCCGGGCGTCGATGCGCCGGTCTGGTACATCGAGGGGATGGCCGAGTACTTCGCGACGCACCGCATCGCGCCGGACGGTTCCTTCAGCTTCCGCGTCATGCCAACTTCGCTCGAAGACTTTGCGGGCTGGGGCCGCATCAAGGCGATCCGTGACGAGTTCGCGGCCGGCAACGGCAAGTCGATCCGCGACCTCATCGCCATGCAGCCGACTCAGTTTCTGAAGCCCGAGCCATACGCGTGGTCGTGGGCGTTGTGCCAGTTCCTCGACGCTCACCCCCGCTATCGCGAACGGTTTCGCAAGCTGTGTGGCCACACGCAGGGACGCGCCTTCCCGCGCGAGTTTGAAGCGGCGTTCGACGACGACACGCGCGATCTGAACACCGAATGGCTGCTGTTCGTCGCCCACTTGCAGTACGGCTACGAGACGACTCGCGCGGCGATCGACCTCCAACCGGGAACGCCGCTGACAACGGAACGGCCATCGCACCGACTCGACATCACGGCGGATCGAGGCTGGCAATCGAGCGGTGTGCTACTTGAAGCGGGTCAGACATACGAGATCGCCGCCTCGGGCCGCTTCACTCTGGCCGATCAGCCCAAACCTTGGGTCAGCGAACCGCAGGGGATCACCTTCCGCTACTTCGATCGTCGCCCGCTGGGGCTGCTGATTGGCTGCCTCCGCGCGGAAGAAGGGGATGTCGGCGGCGAAAACGACTCGATGCGGAAGATCATCGAGATCGGACGCGGTCGCTCGTTTCAAGCCCCATTCACCGGCACGCTCTACCTGCGGTTGAACGATGCGTGGAACTCGCTGAGTGACAACCGAGGCCACGTCTCGGTTGAGATCCGTCAGTCTCAGTCCGAGAAGTAAACAGATTTACTTTCTGAGTGTTGAATTGAAGCCTGAAGCGCAAGCGAACGTCTACGTCAACCGATCCTTCGCTTGCGCTTCAGGCTTCAATTCAAACGTGAATAATCCGGGCTAGGAGCGTTTCCGCCCTTCGTGATACAAACCGGCACGTTTGGCCGGTTGAGAACGGAGTCTCACTACTCGCACGATGCGACGGATTTTTGACATGACGATCCCTCATCTGACGCTCGCGCACGGATGCGATGAGCCGCTGCCGGTTGCTCACGGACGATTGCTCGATTTCCCGGACGATCCCGTGGCCTGCATGAAGAAATTGCAGGCCCAGCACGGCAACGTCTGTGCCCTCGAAGAGCAGGGTTCGCGCATCTATTTCGCGTTCGGCTCCGAGTACAACCACCAGGTTCTCAGTGACGGCGCGTCGTTTCATTCGCAGTTCTTTGCCCTGCGCGGTTCGCGCAACTCGCCTCAGCGGCGTCTCAGTTCGGGCCTGCTCAGCATGAACGGCGACCAGCACAAGCGAAACCGCCGATTGGTGATGGATGCGTTTCTCAAGAAGGCGATCCAGAACTACGTCCCGACGATTCGGTTGCTGACCGAACAGATGCTCGACGATTGGCGAGCCGGCACCGAGCGGGACATCGCCCGCGACATGACCGAGTTCATGCTGCGGCTGACCAGCTCGATTCTGTTCGGTGTCGAAAGCCCCGAGATGGCGTATCGCATCGGTCGCATGACCGACCACTGGGTCCACATGAACCACGAGTTGGGCATGGGGGCGTTCGTCTCGGACCCCGAACTCGCCTCTCGCTATTCCGAGTTGCTCGACTTCGCCGGTGAGCTGGAGGGCGAGATCAAGGAGATGATCGCCCAGCGCAAGCAGAACCCGAACGGGATCGACGCGCTGTCGCTGCTCATCAAAGCCCACGATGCCGAGGGAGGCATCACGGACGACGAGTTGGTCGGTCAGGCGGCGTTGATCTTCGCGGCGGCTCACCTCACGACGGCTCACTCACTGACGTGGACGCTGTTCCTGCTGGCTCAGCATCCGTCCGCAATGAGTGAGCTGCACCACGAACTCACGTCGCAGCTCGATGGTGGATTTCCATCGGCCGAGCAGGTCGAGCGTCTTCCGTGCATGGAGCGCGCGATCAAGGAAAGCATGCGCGTGCTGCCCGCTTCGTCGTACTCACAGCGCATCGCGGCAGTGCCGGCGCAATTGGGACCATTCTCGTTGCCGGCCGGTTCGGGAATCGTGTTCAGTCAATTCATGACGCACCACACGCCGGAACTGTATGTCGATCCCGAAGCCTTCCTGCCGGATCGCTGGTTGCAGATTTCCCCGTCGCCGTACCAGTACCTGCCGTTCGGAGCCGGTCCGCGCATGTGCCTGGGCGCTCCGCTCGCCATGCTGATCCTGAAGACCGTGCTGCCGACAATCCTGCAACGCTTCAAGCTGACCGTCGTCCCGATGTCCGAAGTGAGCGGCAAGGTGATCTCAACGATGCTCGGCCCGACCAGCAGTGTCATGATGCGACTGGACGAACAAGACGGTCGCTTCGAGTGCCATCCGGTACTGGGCAACATTCACTCGATGGTCGATCTGCGCGAGGTCGCGCAACCGCTGCGGCGAGCGGAGCGCCCAGGCACATGCGCGGACCGGCTCCGAACGGCAGGTACTGGTACGGCGACGGGGAAATCTGCAACCAGCGATCCGGCAGG
>JAYUFF010000349.1:0-15717 GCA_043738825.1 Schlesneria sp. | reverse complement strand
TCGATCCCCCCGCACCGTAGGTACACGACACGAAGGCCGGTTTGAACGGAGCCAGTTCGCGCAGAGTTTGGCGCAGCGAGTCGTCTCCCTCCGGCGTCTTCGGCGGAAAGATTTCGATCGACAGCCCGAACCGGCCTGTCGAGTAGATGTCTGGAATGCGCACCGTCATCGCGAACGATCCTTCTGCGAGTTGTCTTCAACGTAGCCATCATCGCTCCGCGTGATGAGCCTTTCACAGGTGGATGTCTATTCTCAAAAGGCTCATCACGCGGAGCGATGATGGCTACGTTGCGGGAAGATAGCTGTCTAAGCCAAGCCTGTCACGGGCGAGTCGCGTTTCAAAGGTTGCGACGCTCCGTCAAATCGCTTACGGTACGGCCCGTCGCGTCGGGCTGATGCTGGCCGTTTCGCCGCAAGGTCTACAATTCTCGCGACATGTTCTCCGCCGGTGCGGATTGAACGCAAACAGGATTCCCATTGTAAGGACATGCTCGATGGCCACGGCCACTCTGCTCAAGGCTCCGACTCCAACCACTGCCGGTAAGCTCGCGTACAAGGTCAAGGACATGTCCCTGGCCGAGTGGGGCCGCAAAGAAATGGAGATCGCCGAAAACGAAATGCCCGGCCTGATGGCCCTGCGAGACAAGTATGCGGCCACCCAGCCGTTGAAGGGTGCCCGCATTGCCGGCTGCCTGCACATGACGATTCAGACGGCGGTCTTGATCGAGACGCTGACGGCTCTCGGCGCGGACGTGACTTGGAGCAGTTGCAACATCTTCTCGACGCAGGATCACGCCGCCGCCGCCATCGCCGCGACGGGCGTGCCCGTTTACGCGTGGAAAGGGATGTCGAACGAAGATTTCGATTGGTGTATCGAACAGACGATCTACTTCCCGGACGGCCAGCCGCTGAACATGATCCTCGACGATGGCGGAGACCTCACGTCGATGGTTCACACGAAGTTCCCGGAACTCCTCGCCGGGATCAAGGGGATCAGCGAAGAGACCACGACGGGCGTGCATCGCCTCGTGCAAATGCACGAGCGGGGCGAGTTGAAGGTGCCGTCGATCAACGTCAACGACTCGGTGACGAAGAGCAAGTTCGACAACCTGTACGGCTGCCGCGAATCGCTGGCTGACGGCATCAAGCGAGCCACCGACGTGATGCTGGCCGGCAAGGTCTGCGTTGTCGCGGGCTATGGCGACGTGGGCAAGGGCTGCGCGATCTCGATGCAGCGCTACGGCGCTCGCGTGATCGTCACTGAGATCGATCCGATCTGTGCCTTGCAGGCGGCGATGGAAGGCTTTGAAGTCACCACGATGGAAGAGGCCGCTTCGCAGGGGAACATCTTCGTCACGACGACCGGCTGCTGCGACATCATTCGCGGCGAGCACATCTCCCAGATGAAGAACGACGCCATCATCTGCAACATCGGTCACTTCGATGTCGAGATCGACGTGGCGTGGCTGGAGGCTCAGGCCACCAGCGGCAAGGCCAAGAAGGTGAACATCAAGCCGGCCGAAGTCGGCGCGGTCGATCGTTACACGTTCGCCGACACCGGCCGCAGCGTGATGCTGCTCGCTCAGGGCCGTCTGGTGAACCTTGGCTGTGCGACGGGGCATCCGTCGTTCGTGATGTCGAACAGTTTCACAAACCAAACGCTGGCACAACTCGCACTGTGGACCGAGCCGGAGAAGTACCCGCTCGGCGTTCACCGTCTGCCGAAGGAACTCGACGAAGAAGTCGCCCGCCTGCATCTCGGCACGATCGGCGTCAAGCTGTCGAAGCTGACCGCCAAACAGGCCGAATACCTCCACTTGCCAGTCGCCGGTCCGTTCAAGCCGGATCACTACCGGTACTGACCGATGCGGTCATTGGATGGCAACGTTCCCTTGAAGCCCGGCTTGCCGTCAAGCCGGGCTTCTGTTCCGATGGTGGCCGAGATTCAGAATCCCCACCGACTCGGAGGCCAAGCCATGAGCATCTTTCACGTGAATGTCATTGCGATTGGCGTCCATGCTCCGGAACTTTGTACCCCGCCTGTCAAGGTCATGGTGGACACGGGTTCGGAATTGAGTTGGCTTCCGTCCGACATACTTTCGTCCGCAGGCATCGCTCCCCTCCGCAAACGGACGTTTGCGACTGCGACCGGGCAACACGTGGAGCGTGATATCGGCTACGCGATCTTGCGGGTCGATCGCTTCGAAACGATTGATGAAGTGGTGTTCGCTCTGCCGGGAGACATGCACCTGTTGGGCGTGCGCACTCTGGAGGGCTTTGGGGTGATGGTCGATAACATTGGTCACCGGTTGGTCGCCACGACGACGCTCGTGGTGTGAACACCGTTGGATCCGCTACCGTAGTCCCGCCGCTCCGTCGGCGGGACGTGAGGCAACGGGCCTCCCCGCAGGTGTGACGCCATCTTGCAACGCCTCCCGTCGGCGGAGCGACGGGACTACAGTAGCACCCGACCCCTGAGCGCACTCATTATTCGCCTCCGTTGAGGTAAAGCCCGCTTTTGCCGCCCGATTTTTCGAGCAGCCGTGTCGGGCCGAGCGTCATGCCGCGGTCGATCGCTTTGCACATGTCGTAGATCGTGAGCGTGGCGACTGACACCGCCGTGAGCGCTTCCATTTCGACGCCCGTGCGGCCGTGAACTCGCACGGTTGCCTCGATGCGAACCGTGGTGTCGTCCACGGCGGTCAGAGCCACGTCCACCGCGTCGATCCCCAGCGGGTGGCAGAGCGGAATCAGATCGGCCGTCCGTTTGGTCGCCATGATTCCCGCCAACCGCGCGATCTCGAAGACATCTCCCTTGGCGACCTGCTTGTCGAGGATCAGCTTCAAAGTCTCAGGCCGCATCGTGACGAAGCTCTCGGCGCGAGCCATTCGCGCGGTGATCTCCTTCGCGCCGACATCGACCATGCGCGCGGAACCGTGTTCGTCGAAGTGAGTCAACTCGGGCATGTCGGCTATCCCAATCGATTGAATCGGATCGGCACGCCTCGATCGGCGAGGTACTGCTTCGTCGCACCGATCGGGTGCGTGCCGTAGTGGAAGATGCTGGCGGCGAGGGCCGCGCTGGCGTGGCCTTCGGTCAGGATGGTTCTCAAATGTTCGGGGTTCCCCGCGCCGCCGCTGGCGACCACCGGAACGTTGACGGCGTCGGCGACCGCGCGCGTCATCGGCAGGTCGTAGCCGTCCTTTGTCCCGTCGGCGTCCATTGAGGTGAGGACGATCTCGCCCGCGCCGAGCCGTTCGACTTCCTTCGCCCACGCGACCGCTTCGAGTCCCGTCGGAACGCGACCGCCGTTGACATGGACTTCCCACACCTCGCGGCCGTCCTTTTGAACCCGTTTCGGGTCGATGTTCACGACGATGCACTGGCTGCCGAATTTCCGAGCCGCCTGCCGCACGAATTCGGGGTCTTTCACCGCCGCCGAGTTGATCGAGACCTTGTCGCAACCGGCACTCAGCAGCATGCGAATGTCGTCGAGAGTGCGGATGCCTCCACCCACCGTCAGCGGCATGAAGCAGACTTCGGACGTGCGCCGGACCACGTCGAGGATGATGGCACGCTGTTCGTGACTGGCGGTGATGTCGAGGAAAACGAGTTCGTCCGCGCCGTCCTCTTCATAGCGTGCGGCCACCTCGACCGGATCGCCGGCGTCTTGCAGGTTGAGGAAGTTCACTCCCTTGACGACTCGTCCGGCGTGGACATCGAGGCACGGAATTATGCGTTTGGCGAGCATGAATCGGTCTTTGGCAGGGCAATGAGGCGAACGAGAGGAGTTGGGCAAGCCCGTGGCGAGCAAGCTCGTCTCGACACGATTTGCAACAAACTTTAGCATCTTCCCGCAGTCGGCACGAGCAGCGGTGTTTCGTGTCGGCGTCACACGTCTGTCCACAGGCCCCTCGACACATCCACGGGCCACCCTCGTTCGCAAAACTCATTTCGTTCGCGCCTCAACCAAGGATCGGTTGAATGACGACTTCTCGATTGACCTGCCCGGCGCTGCTGTGCGCCCTCGCTGTCGTGTCGCTGGCCACGTGCGGTTGCACGTCCATGAGTGGAGCCAACAACAAGTGGGCGAGCGCCTGGAAAAAGAGTACCGAGCCGAAACCGGTCGATCCGAATCACGAGGAGATCGTGACTTACTGGGGTCAGAAAAAGAAAGAGCCGAAGCTGTCTGCGATGCCGCCGGAGTTGAAGGAGCGGCTGGCGAAGAAGTCCGAGCCATCGCAGCAGTCGCGCGAGTACGCCGACAACTTCAAAGCGGGGAATCTGCGACTGAAGGAGGGCCGGTTGGACGAGGCTCGCCGCGCGTTTGAACTGGCCCTCGCCGCCAAGCCGGATGACCCGGACGTGCATCATCGACTGGCCGTCGTGGCCGACAAGCAGCAGATGTTCGGAGCCGCCGACGATCACTACGAGGCCGCGCTCCGCAGGCGGCCGCGCGACCCGAATCTGCTCAGCGACATCGGCTATTCTCATTCGCTGCGCGGCGACGATCGACGCGCCGAGCAGACGTTGCGGGAAGCCCTGGCCCTCGATCCCTCACACAAGGGGGCGATGCTCAATCTCTGCACGCTGTACGGCAAGCAGCGACGGTATGACGACGCGCTCGCGCTCCTCAAACGCGGCACCACCGCAGCGGAAACGCGGCAGTACATGGCACAACTGTTCCCTCAAGGCCCCCCGTCGGAAGTGGCCCTGGCGTCGAATCAGGCAGAGGTGGGACAGCGGTCTGTGCGGCCCAACGCTGACGACGCGTGGTCCGATCCCCGCAACATGGCCGTCGATCAACGGAAGTCCGAGATGCAGCGTGGGCAACTGGACGGGAATCAGAATCGCCAGACACAGTTCGCGCAGACTTCCCCGCAACGTGACTGGATGGGCGAGCCTTTGACATCGGATCCAAGGTTTTACCAGGATCAACGGCCGAACATCGCTCCGAACAATCCCGCATGGAATCAGGGTCAGGCCCCCGGTGGTCAGTCGGGCAACGCGCCCGCAACGGCCCATCCGGGCGATGGTCATCCGTCCTCACCGTACTCATCCCAACCGCAGGCGGGCACTTCGATGCAGCCCGGAGCGACGATGTTCCCGCAACCCTCGAATGTTCAGGCCGGCTCGCCGATGCAGCCGAATCCCGGACCCAATCCGAATGGCGCTGTTCCACAACCGGGATTCGCGGCGGCTGCGTCCCCGGGTTCGCTGATCGCGCCGCCGGGAACGAATCCCCACTCGAACATGGAATTCTGGCCGGGCGCTTCGGGTCAGTTCAATGGAGCGGCGTCCAACTCGTTCCCCGCTCAAAATCCGATTCAACAGTTGGGCCACACTCAGGGCGGCGCAGCCGGTGGAGTCAATGCCAGTCAGGCGGCGGCTCAACTGGGGATGAGTGCCGGGCCGGGCAGCTTGTTCCCGGTCGTGCCGAGTGACCCTGCTGCGGCGGGAGGAATGAGCCTGCCATCGTCGGTCGCGCCCGCTTACGAACAGCGATTCAACAATCAGTTCTCGCAGCCGCAGCAGTACCCGACGCCCAACAATCCAACCGCGCCGAACCGCTCTCAAAACCAGGGCCGAGTCTTGTTGCCGGGCGGTGATGGCGCGGCCTCCAATCAATACTCACCGAACTGGCCGGGAGCCTCGTCTTCCCGATCAAATGGCAACGCTTCCCGATCGAATGGCATCGCACAACAGGGTTTCACAGTCTACGAGGAGGCGGTTGATCCGGACTCGTCGGGTAGCAACCTGTCCAGCCCGTGGGGCGCATCCGCGAACTGGCAACAGCCGACATCGAACGCCGGATCGGGTGTTGTCCAGGCGGGAGGCTCTTCTGGTTGGGGCCAGTCCCCCTCATCCACGGGTGATCCGCTGAATACGTTTCCGCCTGACAAGAGTGGCGGGGCCGTCTCGCGATACGCGAAGACACCGTGGGACGATCCGACCAGCCAGCCCGTCGGATCGCGGCCGTACAACGGAGCCTGGCCGAACGCCAACTCGCTGCCCAACGGTGCCGCCTCGGGCAGCGGCAGTTCAGCGAACACGCCGCCGGCGTGGAACGGTGGCAGCGTTGTCGGTCCGGGTGCCGGCGTGTCGATGCCAAGTGGAACTGGCTCCGCGCCCCCAAGCTCTTCCAACGGCTCGACGCAGCAGTGGCCGTACTCGTCCCAGCGATGACCCGACGGTGGTCTCGCCCATACGATGGTCGATGAGGCGGGCAGTCCGTTTCGTAGAGTCCGTGATTGCCTGCCGTTCGCCTTGGGAACCGGCTCAAAACAATCTCCCGGTTTATCGACACGTGTGGCTGGAGGCCGCGCTTCGTGGCCCCCGGCGAAGTGGCACATTCGCTCGCCTGGGGGCGGCGAAGCGCCGACCCCATAGGCATCAAGTTAGTGAGTACTCCAGCAGTACGGGATCGTTGAACAGTTGGAAGGTGCTGGGGCGTTTGCGTTTGTTTTGGCGGGAGGTGACTCGGACGGCGCGGCGGAGGAGCACGAGAATCCCGGTGAGCTGTGTGGTGGCGGGGTGGCCCGGCTTAACCGAATTCTTGTCTCAACGATGTGCCACTGCTTCGGAGTCCTCGGAGAAGCAGTGCCAACCGGCGCTGTCCGTCCACCCGCACTGCTTCTCCGAGGACTCCGAAGCAGTGGCACGACTCACATTATTGAGAACGCTCAAGCCGGGCCACCCTGCCGAATCACACAAATATACATGTATCGTGTAAGCTGTGGCCCATGTTCTGTAGTGCGACACGTGCGTAGATGAGCGAAGGCGTGCCAAAAACACGTCCTTCGCGTCACCACGAAGACGGTAGTAATGACTGCTTATTGGCGGGGTGGCCCAGACGCGGCCTTGGGCGTCTGGGTGCCTTGGCACAAGAGGTTGATTGCCAATCGAGTGGCTGAAATCTTCCCTCTTGTCGCACTGCGGCCCGGACGCTCAAAGCCGCGTTCGGGCCAACCTGCTTTCAAATCAGTCGCCATTTAATCGGCCTTGGATGTGACATCCCAGACCTTGATAGTCTTGTCTGCGCTCGACGAGGCCAGCCACCTACCATCCGGGCTGAACGCGACGCTCGTGACTGGACGAGTATGCCCGTTCAATGTAAGCGACTCTTGGCCTGTCGCTGCGTCCCACACTTTGACCGTTTTGTCGCCACTGGCAGAAGCCAGCCACTTTCCGTTGGGGCTGAATGTAACGCACATTACATAGTGGGTGTGTCCTTTCAGCGTTAGCAACTCCTGGCCCGACGCTGCACCCCAGACCTTGACCGACTCGTCCGCACTCGACGATGCCAACCGCTTCCCGTCTGGGCTAAACACAACACTCATGACCTCGTTGGCGTGTCCTTTTAGCGTGCGCAATATTTGGCCGGTTGCCGAATCCCATAGATTGACTGTCTGATCCTCACTCGCTGTGGCCAGCCATTTCCCATCCGGGCTGAACGAAACGCTCTCGACTGGTGCGGTGTGTCCTTTTAGTGTGCGCGACTCTTTGCCCATAGCCACATCCCATACTTTGACCGTCTCGTCGTCACTCACTGAGGCCAGCCATTTTCCATCCGGACTAAACGCCACGCTATGAACTGCGTCTGTGTGTCCTTCCAGCGTGACCGATTCCTTGCCCGTAGCCGCGTTCCATACTTTGACTGTCTTGTCCGTACTCCCCGACGCCACTCGCTTCCCATCCGGACTGAACGTCACGCAAATGGCAAACTCTGTGTGCCCGCTTAGCGTGAGCAACTCTTGACCCGTGGCCGCATCCCACAGCTTGACGGTCTTATCACCACTCGCAGATGCCAGCCACTTCCCATCAGGGCTGAACGCCACACTCAACACGGCCACAGTATGTCCGCGCAATGTGAGCTTCTCCTCGCCCGTGGCCCGATTCTGGTCCATGGAGATCAGGACGACGGCCATCACAAAAGCGATTCGTGCAATCAACGGACCTCGTCGAAATCGACTATCTGAACGATCAACGTAATTCCTCATGGTGGCGTCTTTCCTTTTATCCTTTCACACAAAGTGGGCTGGGTTGCATGTGCTTCCTCTTTGGAAAGCAAGCCGGGCCACCCTTTCGTTCCGATTCACTCGGCCTTCTCGACCGTGACGAAGACCGGCGGGCTGCTGTAGGTCGATTTCATCACGAAGTTCAGGGAGAAGTTGGCCATCACGACGCCGAGTTGTTTCTCGCAGGGGGGGGCCGTTTTGTCGGCCTTCAGGGTGATGAAGCCTTCACTCGTGTTGCCGGTCAGCAGGGTCTGGCTTTGGTTGCCGTCGATGGTGACGCCTTCGGGAAGGCTGTTCGCATAGACCGAGTCGAGGTGTTTGTAGAGCATGTCGAGCGTGACGTTCTGGTTCACGTCCTTGTTCCGTTCCAGAGTGACCATGATTTTCTTGGACTCGCCCGGCTTGAGATGGATGTCGGTCTCGCTGAGCTTCACCGCGAGGATGTCGGCCGGTGCTCCGATGCTGACGACGTGTGACTCGACCGGATAGTGACCGCGTCCACCGCCGGGTGAGTAGTACTCCTGATACGGCTGCGCGATGTCGGCCAGTTCGATCGGCGGCATCCCCTCACCTTGAGGGTGCGTCGCCGTGCCGTGGATGCGCAGGTCGGACGCCAACTGGCCGGCATCGGGTGCGGCGGACAAGACGATGCAGCCATCGACGCTCTTCCCCGCGAGAATTCGTCCGCAGGTCGCGGTCACTCCCGGCGGCAAGCCGTCGATGTGGAGTTGAACCTCACCCGTGAAGCCGTGCTTGCGGACCACGCGCACGAAGATCGCGCCGCTCAGACCGGGCGTGAGCAGCGTCTTGTCGGTATCAACTTCCAGCTCGAAGTAGGGAGTGGTCCGTGTGATTTGCAGGGCGTACTCGAAGCCCGGCCCGCCGCGCAGATGAACGTCACGGATCTCGACCGTGAACGTTCCGTCGGCGGGAGCCTCCCAACCTTCGAGCCACGTGTCGGCATGGGTCAGCCGACCGAAGCGACCGTCATCGTCCTCGCGCAGGGCGGCCCCTTTGTCGTTGAGGATTCTCAGGAACGAATCGAGCTTCGACATTTGCCGCCGCGCGATCACCTCGAACGTGAATTTTTCTCCCTTCTTGGCAACGAACGAATAGCAGTCGAGATCGGCTTCGGTTTCGATCCGGCCACTGATGACCTGCGGTACTTCGACGGTCGCCGCTGTCATCGGCGAGTTGTTGTCACCAGCCGCCTCATTCATCAGCGGGAGGTTGGTCACGTAGAGCGGCAGCGGGTTCGATGTCTGATCTCCGAGCGTGACGGGAACGAACGTCGAGCCGAGGATCGCCGTGTCAATCAGTGTCCCGCCGTGGCGGATGCTGCCAGCATCCGAACCGACGCTGGCAGCGTCGGCCACGACAGTGATTCCCGTGGCCGTCCCGAGCCGCGTCTCAGCGGGCAGTTTGATGACGGCCTTCGGTTCCGCAGGCAGCAGCGCACCACTTAGTTCCAACGTCGTCTCGACTCCCGGCGCGACGGCCTTCGGAAACGAGCCGGTCACGAACGGGCGCGAGTTCGCCTCGATGCAGTACTCCCAATAGACGTTCCCCTGATAGCGGACATCGCGCACTTCGAGGATGTACTCACCCGCCTGCTCGAAACGGTGGACGAGGAACGGGTCGGCGAACAGTTCGTTGTCGGCCATCGCCAGCACTCCCCCCTTCGTATCGCGCAGATAGAGGATCGGGTCGGCGTGAGCCTGCAAGTCGTGAATCTTGTCCTGCAATCGCTGGCAGCGCACGTGGAAGAGGATCGACTGGCCCGCCTCGGCGGTGAACTTCCAGTAATCGAAGTCCTCGACCTTCTCGATCGCGCCGCACAATGTTGCGGGGAGCGTGACGGCCTGCGCCTTGTCGGGCGTGTTGTTGTCAGCGACTTCGACGACGACGGGGTCTCGCACGACGACAAGTTGCCCGAGAGTGCTCGCACCGTTGGGAGTGGCCAGCCGGAATTCACGCACGCCCGGCAGCGCGTCGGCCGTCGCCGTGAACTTGAGCTTCAGCTTGAGCAACTCCTTCGGCTTCTCGCCCGGCTTGAGCGGCGGCGTTCCTTCTTTAGGCATCTCGGGCGGAACGACCTCGGCCGTGACACCCGTCCCGCTGATGAAGACCTGATACGCACCGAGCATCGTGTACCGAGATTGCACCTCGCACTCGGACGTTGTCCCGACCTGAACGGCCACCGGCTTGAGGCTCATCAGCATCGGATACGACACCTGCGCCGAAGCCGCAGACGCGACCAACAAGACCAGACCACACGAACAGGCGGAGGCGAAGGATCGCAGCATGGTGAGTCCTCAAGGCGGGAAGGACGAAGGCGGGAATCGACGAGAGAATGGTACACGCTGCCCCATCCCGCAGGGAACCACACTCGTTGATGTGGCGGGGCAAGGGTTGGGGGCGTGCGTTTAGGTGAGCGGCGGAGATTGTTTTACCCACACTAACCCGAAGCGTGAGCGAGGATTCTGGCCGCATTCCCTCGCTCACACTTCGGGTTAGTGTGGCCGGGTAGGCTATTTCTTGCCGCTCGCCTGACTGGCAATGCCCACACTGAGCTTGAGACCACGTCCTTCGAGGACTCAGGGCGTGTCACACTTGGTCCTTCGTCAAACGGACCCACAATCCGACCTGCGGTCTGCTTGACATCGACACCGCTTGACATCTAAACCGTGCCGCCTTACTCCACTGCCTGTCATTCCCCTCGACTGGACGGCACCCCTCGACATCAAGGCGGCCCATGAAGACATCTGCGATTCAGAGCCTGCGCCGCAAACTGGCCGACGACGTTCCGGTCTTCGGGCTGTGGGTGACGCTGGAGTCACCGACCGTGACCGAGATGGCGGTGGCTCTCGGGATGGACTGGGTCGTGATCGACGCCGAGCACGGGCATCTCGACTGGAAGGAAATCGTCGAGCATCTGCGGGCGACCGTGCGCAGCGACACCGTGGCCCTGGTGCGGATCGCGGAACTCAACGGCGGCGTCATCAAGCGGGTGCTCGACATCGGAGCCGATGGCGTGGTCATCCCGTGGATTGAGACGGCCGAGCAACTCAAACAGGCCGTCGCCTACTCGCGCTATCCGACCGAGGGAGTGCGGGGCCTCGGAGCCGAACGGGCCACCTGCTGGGGGCAGTGCTTCGTCGAACACGCTGAAGAGGCGAACGAACACGTTCTCGTCGTGCCGATCATCGAGACCGTTCAAGCCGCGCGGCAGGTGCCGCTGATGTGCCAGGTCGATGGCGTCGAGCTGATGTGGTTCGGTCCCGCCGATTTCTCGTCCAGCGCCGGCTTTCGCGGTCAGTGGGAAGGGCCGGGCGTCGCCGAGCAGATTTTGAAACTGAAGGACACGATCCGCGCATCAGGCAAGCAGTGCGGTGTCATTGCAACCAGCATCGACAACCTGCACGAGCGGCAAGCGCAGGGCTTCCGCGCTCTCGGCGTCGGCATGGACACCGGGTTGTTGCTGCGCTCGTTGAAGGGGACGCTGGCGGCGGTCGGTCGAGACCGGACGATCCGCGCGTCGCTCGCGCCCGATTGGACCGCCCCTTCGGCGAAGACGGCTCCGCTCGCGAAGCCGCCCGAAACGATGCGGCCCGATCGCATGGAGGTCATGAACTCCGTCGGCAACGGACCCAAGACCGAGATCGCTCGGGGCGTGAGCTTTGAATGTCTCGTCGGCAGCCACAATCAGGCTCGTCGGTTGACGACCGGCATCGTCACGTTCGCCCCCGGCGCGGTGCTGCCGTATCACATGCACGCCTTCACCGAGTCGATCACGCTGCTCAACGGCTCACTCACGATCGACGTCGAGGGACGCAGTTACTCGCTGAAGAAACTCGACAACGCCGTCATCCCGGCCGGGCTGGCTCACACGGCGCGAAACGGTTCGCCAACCGAGCCGGCCGTCCTGCATATCGCGATGGCCGTCGATGTCCCCAGCCGGACGCTGGTCGATAAGTTCTTCTCGCGGAAGTCGATGCCGGATGACTCAACGGGAATGCCCAGTTCAACCGGCCAACACAGTGCTGAACGAGTCAATCGCTTCACCACCGCCCAGCGCGGCGTGGCCGGTCCAAACACGGAGTTCATCGACTGCTTCAACGTCGATCTGATGCCGGGCCTCGAAATGAGCGGCGGCTACGGCCTGTTCCAACCCGGCGGCCGACTGCCCGCGCACGTGCATGACTTCGACGAATCAATCTGCATCATCTCGGGCACGGCCACCTGCATCGTCGAGGGTCGCCGCTACTCGATGAGCGACTGTGCGACGGCATTGCAGCCGCGAGGCCGGGTCCACTACTTCATCAACGAATCGAACGATCCGATGGAGATGCTGTGGGTCTACGCGGGACCGAAGCCCGAGCGGATCATCGTCGAGGAACGCTGTGCCACCGTGGAAGGAAACCCCTGGCGATGAGTAGCTCCTCGCTCCGGCTTCTCTTGTCCCCTCTCCCGCCCGCTTCGGGGGGAGAGGGTTAGGGTGAGGGGGCTTTGCTTTTCATCTCGCACTTGTCCGAGAATAGCGTCGCACTTCGTCCCGTCGGCGGAGCGACGGACTACGGTAGTCTCCTCGCACCGCCGACAAGACTGCTTTGAGACTTCCGCCAGCACATGCACGCACTATCCCAAGCCATTGACGACTTCTACCGTGCGTTTGTTGACGTCCCGGCTCCGCTTCATATCGACGGCTGCCCGTGCTGCATCGACAACCAGCGAATCCCGCATCTGCTTTCAACGCCACTGCGCGAAATCGCACCAGACGACCTCGCTTCCTACGCATCGTCCGCCCTGCTTACCGTCGGTGATGTTTCCGACTATTTGTATTTCCTGCCCCGAATCATGGATATCTCGATTCGCGACGAGTCATGGTGGCCGGACGTTGAAGTCACCGCGAGGGCCATTCATTCGACAGGTTTGTGTTCATGGCCTCCCAATCGCCACGCGGCATTGGTGTCGCTGCTGGATGCCGTCATTCAAAATGTCATCAAGTCGAAGGCGTATTGGCAGATCGATGGATGGCTTTGTGCAATTGCCCGCATGGAATTGGATGTCAGACCGTGGCTCACAATGATCGAAATCGATTCAGCCGCTGTTCTGCATTATTTCGAGGACAACGCAGAGGATCTCAAGTTTGGCAAATTGAGCAATGCGTTTTGGGAATTGCCGAACACGGGTCACGACGTGATCGTGCAATGGTTCAAATCGGACGCAATTAGCGAGATTCCATTTCAGGCTTATGGGTACACGATGTAAGCGAGCAGCGAACAAGGCGGTCAACCGGAGCGGCGGGCCGAGCGTCTTCATATTTCAATGGTTTCTGGCCGCCGCCCGGATACATTGGTCGATTTCCGCCACATTCCGATCCACCCCCTCACCTAACCCTCTCCCCGCAAGGCCGGGGCGAGGGGACAAGAAAAGACGTGACGACAACACATGAGTCACCCCTCACCATTTCGTGTCGCTCTGACCGCCGACTTCTATGACGCGAGCGGCCAGACAAAGTATCGCGATGTCGGCCTGGATTTGTTCGACGGCTGTGACCGCATCGCGGTGAGCCGCTTCGCCGAGCACCGTCCCGAGATCGAGCCGGATCAACTGGCGGGCGTGAACGGTGTCGTCGTCCTCACGCCGCGCGTGACAGCTCGCAGTTTGTCGGCCAGTGATGATCTGTTGGCCATCGGCCGGTTTGGCGTTGGATTTGACACCGTGGATGTGGCCGCCTGCACTGCCGCCGATGTCGTGCTGTTCATCACGGCGGGCGCAGTGGATCGTCCCGTGGCGGAGGCGACGGTCGGCTGGATGCTGGCCCTCGCGCATCACTTTCGCGCGAAGGACCGTCTTGTCCGAGAAGCGCGTTGGAACGAGCGAAGCCAGTACATGGGCTGCGAACTGCGCGAGCGGACGCTCGGCGTGGTCGGCTTCGGGGGCATTGGTCGATCTCTCGTGAAGCTGCTGTCGGGATTCGGCATGAACCGGCCGCTCGTGTTCGATCCGTTCACACCCGCATCGGTTGTCGAGGAACACGGCGCGACAGCCGTCACGCTCGACGAACTCCTGACGCAGGCCGACTTCGTGTCGCTGCACTGTCCGCTCAACGAGCAGACGCGGAACCTGATCGGCGCGCGGGAACTCGCACTGATGAAGCCGACCTCGTACCTGATCAACACCGCGCGCGGCGGCATCGTTGAGGAGACCGCCCTGATGGAGGCACTCGCCTCGCACCGCATCGCCGGTGCGGCGCTCGACTGCTTCGTCGGCGAGCCGCTCACCGCGCCACCACCGTTCGCGCAGTTCGACAACGTGTTGCTCGCACCGCATTGCATCGCATGGACTGACGAACTGTTCCGCGACATCGGGCGCACGGCCTGTCAGGGGATGATCGACCTCGTGGAGGGAAATCGTCCGCGCGGGATCGTGAACCCCGACGTGCTCGAACGACCCGGCTTCCTTGCGAAATGGCAGCGTCTGCGTGAAAAGTAACCAGCAGTTTGCTGCACGTCGTCTCCTCTCACTAGAAGGACTCATCATGCTGAATCGCTCTCGGCCCGTCTGGTCATTCGTTCATGCGACACTTGCCGTTCTGGGGCTGCTCTCCGGCGGCGGATTGTTGTCCGCTCAAGACCCGATCGTGCCTCCGGATGCTCAACTCGAAAAGCTGTTTGAGTCGAAAGTGCTGACGGAGGGTGTGGCCGTCGCGCCGGATGGTATGGTCTATTTCAGCGAGATCACCTTCTCGCACGTCTCCCGTGATGAGCAGGGGGCCATCGACGCCGGTTTCATCTGGAAGTTTGATCCCGCCTCGAAGAAGACGTCGATCTTTCGCTCGCCCAGCGGGATGTCGAACGGGATCAAGTTCGACGCGGCCGGAAACATGATCGTCGCCGAGGGAGCCGATTACGGCGGACGGCGCGTCACCCGCACCGACATGCAGACGGGGAAGGCTCAGATCATCGCGGGGCTGTTCGAGGGTCGGCCGCTCAACTCACCCAACGACATCACCATCGACGAGCAGGGTCGCATTTACTTCAGTGACCCGAGGTATCTCGGCCACGAACCGATCGATCAGCCGGTGGTCGGCGTCTATCGCATCGATACGGACGGCTCGCTGCACCGCATCATCACCGACGCGGGGAAGGCGAACGGCGTATGCGTCTCGCCCGATCAGAAGTCGCTGTATGTCGTGAGCAACGACAACGGCGGCACGGCCATCGACCGCCTCAGCAAGGGGGACGAGAAGCAGGCCGACAAGGTGAGCGCTCCGCTGAGGAAGGGCTTCATGGCGTTGCAGGCTTACGACCTGGCGGCCGATGGGACGGCGAAGTTCCGCAAGACGCTGGTCGATTACTCGCCGTTTGACGGACCCGACGGACTGGTCGTTGACAAGGACGGTAATCTGTACGTGGCCGTTCGCGCGGAGAACCGGCCCGGCATCTGCGTCTACTCGCCCGAGGGGAAAGAACTCGCCTACATCAAGACCGAGGTTCCCACCAACGTCGGCTTCGGTCGAGGCAAGGACGCCAAGCTGCTCTACATCACGGCCGGTTCGAGTCTCTATCGCATCCGCATCAACCGCGAAGGCTATCACCTGCCGCCCAAGCGCTGAGGCACATCGCAATACACTCGTAGGGTGCGTGAAGTCTTCGGAACGCACCAGTGTTCGCGTCGAGTTTGGTGCGTTCC
>JAYUFF010000348.1:0-5879 GCA_043738825.1 Schlesneria sp. | reverse complement strand
CGTTGCGGCCCGCCAGGTCAATCGCCGCCGCCGTGTTCCAGTTCAATTCGATCTTGGCACGGTGCGCGATGATGAGTGCGCGGATGACGTTCCGAATGTTGCCGCCCGCCAGATAGTGCGCTTCCAGCCGCTCGGTCGTCACCTCGCGCAGACCGGCCTGTACGGCCATGATCTTGGCATCGACGATGGCCGTCGGATTGACCTTCCGCAACGACATGAACAAGAGCGCGAACGGCCCGATCTTGGCTCGCGTCACGAAGGCGCGCAGCCACAGCTTGAAGTACGCCGCGAACACGGCCAGCACGATGATGGCCAGCAGCGCGCCAAACCCGACACAAATGATGATCAAAATCTGCCAGGCATCGCCCATTGTCTCTCTCCACAAAAGTGACCGCTCGAAGTGCGGGGGATTCTAAGCGTCCCCCTGCCGCCGGTCGAGCGTTCGCCGCGAGATAGTCGCCACTCGGCCACCAATGAGACATTTCGTTTCACCGCTGGGCGCGAAGAATTTCAAACACGGATCGACACTGATCTTCGCTGATTCGGATGAGTGAAGATCCTTGTTCTGTCTTTCTGACGCCTTCCTCCTGACCGGCTGGTGTCATCGTTGGGCTCGGGCCTGCGCGTGAGCCGACGAGAAGCTGGTGTCGAGTAGTTCGACTTGGTCCGGGCCACGCGAAGTCTGGTTACGACTGCGCGTCAGCGTCTCAAGAATGTTCGACCCACCCAAGCACCCACCCGTCGCGAAAGGGACTGCGGCGCGGAGATCTCCTTCTGTCCGGCCAGATGCCGCGCGAGATCGCCAAACGTGACGATCCCCTGCGGAAGCGGGTTCGCTCGTCGGTGTAGCCACCAGCCGAACAGAATCCCCTTCAGACACAACAGCCACACGGCCGCAAAGAACGCCCAATTGACCAGCACGCCAAACGCCAAGCACGCGGCCGACGCGATCAGGAGCGCGTTCGCGAGATGATTCAACCAGAACGACAACTCCGGCAATGAACGGCCCGCCGCGCGGCTGAGTCTTCGCCAGAAGACGCTCAAGGAATGCGAAGGCAGAACATGAATGATCGGCGTGCTCGGCCCAAATCGCTCGGCGTCGGGGCGCACTTGCTGCACGAGTTCGCTCATCCCGACAAAGTACCCCGCCGCCGGACAGGGTGGCGAACCGAGAACGCTGACCGGCTCGAACGACACGGGGACGTATCGTTCGCGAACAAATTCGGCCAGCGCGGCGACAGTTAGTGCCGGGGCGACCTCACGTTCCCATTCGCGGTGAGTTTGCACGACACTCGTCGGCAACGAATCATTCGGCCAGCGAAAGAAAACCATCCATTCTTCTTGAGTCATCTGGATCCCAAGTTGTTCCTCTATGTTTCTCACCATCTCCATGAGAAACAGACTGTCACCCGAATTACGTTCGAGTTCGACAACATTCGTCGAGGGTCCGACTACCAAGTTGTCTTCGGCGAGTTTCTGCAACGCGTCAATCACGGCTCGCAGCACATCATCGCCGTTAGGTACAGTCGTCTCGGAACCATTCGCCATGACTCTCACCCTCACGTCCAGAATCGAGACTTGCGTGTCTCACCTTCCCAACACCTGCAGCATCCCCTTGCAGAAATCGGGCAGGTCGTCGGGCTTGCGGCTGGTGACGTAGTGGCGGTCGAGGACGACGGCCGCGTCCTCGAACAGGCCGCCCGCGTTGATGAGGTCGTCCTTGATGCCGGGCGAGCCGGTCACTTTCACGTCGCGATAGACGTTCGCCGAGATCGGGATCCAGCCGCCGTGACAGATCGCCGCGACCAGTTTGCCCGACGAGGCGAACTCGCGCGTGAGGCTCAGCACTTTCGGATCGCGCCGCAGTTTGTCGGGCATCCAACCGCCGGGGCACAGCACACCGTCGAAGTCGGCCGAGTTCATCTCGCTGATCGCCGCATCCGACTGGCACGGGTAGCCGTTCTTGCCGCGATACGTCTTGTGAGCCTCGGCTCCCGCCACGACGACCTCGGCCCCCGCTTCGATCAGCCGCAGCTTCGGATACCACAGTTCGAGGTCTTCGTAATCGTCGCCGACAAAAATCAGAACTCGCTTTCCGCTGAGAGACATCTTGGTTCCTTCGTGACTGGTTCGAGACTCGCCGGGACGTAATCATAGCGGCCATCATGCCGCTCCACCCCCAAGCCGCCGCGTTTCTGAATGGCCTCAAGTTGCAGAAGATTCCCCCGCTGGAGGAACTGCCGCTGGAGACGGCGCGCTGGGCACTGATGTTTGGCAACAAGGTGAACCTCGCGCCGCCGGACCTCGCGCGGATCGAGACCAAGACGATCCCCGGCCCCGATGGTAGCGAGCTGAAGATCCGCATTTACTGGCCGCTCGGCGAGGGATCGTTCGGCGCGTGTCTGTACTTTCACGGCGGCGGCTGGGTGCTGAACAACATCGACACGCACGACGATGTGGTGAGACGACTCGCCGCCGCATCAGGCTGCGTGTTCGTGTCGGTCGATTACCGGCTGGCTCCCGAACACAAATACCCCGCCGCGATCGAGGACGGTTACGCCGCGTTGCAGTGGGTGTACGAACAGGCCCGCGAGTTGAACGTCGATCCCGCTCGCATCGCCGTCTGCGGCGACAGTGCCGGAGGAAACATCGCCGCCGTGCTGTGCCTGATGACGCGCGATCGAGGCGGCCCGCCGATCGCCTTTCAGGCGTTGATCTACCCGATCACCGACTGCGACTTCGACCGACCGTCCTATCGCGACAATGCCGACGGCTACTTCCTGACCGCCAAGCAGATGAAGTGGTTTTGGAACCACTACGTCTGCTCACCCGAGCAAATGCTCGAACCGTATGCCTCGCCAATCCGAGCGACCTCGTTGCGCGAGCTGCCCCCCGCGCTGATCCAGACCGCCGAGTTCGACCCGTTGCGCGACGAAGGGGAAGCCTACGCCGACGCGCTGCGTGAGGCAGGCGTTCCCGTCGCGCGGCATCGTTACGACGGACTCATCCACGCCTTCATGAAGCGCGTCGATCAGTTCGATGCCGCGCTGGAAGCGATTCGCGAGACCGGAGACGCACTGCGGCGGATACCGTGCGGTTGACCTAAAGTAGCCATCATCGCTCCGCGTGATGAGCCTTGTGGCAAAAACTCCCGATCATCACACAGCTTCGTTCGCAGTCTGGTCAGCCGTTTGAAGGTTTGGATTGGTGAGGCAGTGGGTTTGAAACGTTTGAAGGTCTCTCGTGAAAGGCTCGTCACGCGGAGCGATGACGGCTACTTTGGACTGAGACAAACGTCTCACCACGCAGACCCGCAGAAGATATAGTTGTCGCCACGCTCGCCAAGAGCGTGGGTTTTCCGCGAAGTCCCCCACGCTCTTGGCGAGCGTGGCTACCCCGAGATCAATGCGGCTCCACTTGGTTTTGTTGAAAGGCTCTCAATGAAGACGCTCGTTCGCTGGTCCGGCTGGCTGGTCGCCGTGTTGGCTGTGGTCGTGAACGCTCACGCCGCCGATGCTCCCAAGCTCAACGTGCTGCACATCGTGTCGGACGATCTCTGTGCGCGGCTCGGTTGTTACGGCGATCCGCTCGTGAAGTCGCCCAACATCGACCGGCTGGCGGCTTGTGGCGTGAGGTTCGACAAGGCGTACTGCCAGTTCCCGCTGTGTAACCCGTCGCGGGCCTCGTTCATGACCGGGCTGCGGCCCGACACGACGAAGGTCTACGAGAACGCCACCTACTTCCGCAAAGTCCTGCCCGATGCGGTGAGCATTCCGCAGACGTTCAGTCGCGCGGGTTACTTTGCCGCTCGCGTTGGGAAGCTCTATCACTACGGTGTCCCCGGCCAGATTGGGACCGACGGGTTGGACGATCCTCCGTCATGGCAGCAGGTCGTCAATCCGAAGGGCCACGACAAGGAGGTCGAGGATCGCATCTTCACGCTGAGCAGGAACGCGCAGGGTGTGCCTCAGTTTGGCGGGACACTCAGTTGGCTGGCCGATGAGGGCGAGGACGCCGCGCAGACGGACGGCATCGGCGCGACCGAGGCGATCAAACTGCTGGAGGCTCACCGAGCCGAGCCGTTCTATCTCGCCGTCGGCTTCTTCCGCCCGCACACCCCCTACGTCGCCCCGAAGAAATACTTCGACCTCTATCCGTTGGAGTCGATCAAACTGCCGACATCCCCCGACAACCTGCGTGATCTGTTCCCGAAGCCGGCACTCTCCACGATCAAGCCCGAGGAAGAGGCGATGACAGATGAACAACGCCAGCAGGCGATTCAGGCGTACTCGGCAGCGACCACGTTCATGGATGCTCAAGTCGGACGAGTGCTCGATGCGCTCGATCGGCTGAAGCTGGCGGAGAAGACGATCGTCGTGTTCCACAGCGACCACGGCTACCACCTCGGCGAGAAGCGGCTCTGGCAAAAGATGAGCATCTTCGAGGAATCGGCCCGCGTCCCGCTGGTCATCGCCATGCCGGGCAACAAGGCCAACGGTCAGGTCTGCGGACGAACGGTCGAGCTGGTCGATCTGCATCGCACGCTGGCCGATCTCTGTGGCCTCGCGGCCGACGGCAAGACGGAGGGAGACAGCCTGAAGCCGCTCCTCCAGAACCCGCAAGCGGACTGGAACCATCCCGCCTACTCGCAGGTCACACGCGGTGCGGTCGCTGGCACCGACACCGCGAAGAAGGACAAGACGCGACAGGGAGTGATGGGCCGCAGCGTTCGCACCGAACGCTGGCGCTACACCGAATGGGACGAAGGCCGTCAGGGAACGGAACTCTACGATCACGACGCCGACCCGCGCGAGATGAAGAACCTCGCGATTGACGCCAAACACGCGGAGACGGTGGCTCAGATGAAGCGACTTCTCGCAAACCCGTGGCCGTGATTCGAGTCGGATGAGTTCTCTCACTCGCGGTTCCACGGCCCTCGTTCCGTATTTCCGAGCCAGCGTTCCGCTGCGTCGTTTTCTCGACCGGTGCCGTGCTTGATTTCGTAGATCGCGTCTTCCGCCTCTGCCGACAACGGCCACCATAAACCGGGGGCCAGACGATGGTCGTTCGCCGCGATCTCCCGCAGTCGAGGCAACGCGGCCGCAAAGCAGGCGTTCGAGCGTTTGGGATTTGTATAGTCGTTCTGCGCCAACTGCATGATGACGTACATCGAAAAGAACTGGACCTCGAGGCTCGTGTCGTTCAGTCCGTTCAGGGCTGTCGTCCACGCGCGACGAAAGAAGCGGGTGCGGCGGTCTTGCAGTTGCGAACAACATCCCAGCGCATCCCCCGCATCGCCACGAATCCAGCCGGGAAGATCGGTTCGCTCGTAGATGCTGAGCAGCACTTCCTCGGCTTCGGGAGTGGGTGCGCACCTGAATCCTCGAATCACCGCTTCGAGCCACTCCCGATCGGGAGACGACGACGCCAACTGGGCCTTCCCGATCCGAATGAACTCGCGCACCGAACGACGCCCGCCAAGAAAGGCAAGAGCGTGAGCACACGACAGGCGAAACGGTGGATCGTCGTGGAGCATCTTCAACAAGACGGCTTCCGCTGCGCGAGTCTTTAGCACCGACAACCACCAGATTGCGAAGTCTTTGAGCTTCCACGGCAGGTCGGGCAAGGCTGTGATCAACTCGGGGATAGTCGTCACCCCGCGAGCGGCCAGTGTGGCAATGTGACGGCCGTTCTTGCGATCCATGTCGGAGCAGGACGCTCGACTCTCCTCAGAGCGCTTCGCCACGAAGGCGCTGTAGAGTTCGGTCAGTTTTTTGTCGGCTCGTTTCATTTCGGATGCCGCTTCCCCAAAGTAGCCATCATCGCTCCGCGTGATGAGCCTTTTCAGGTCAGACGCTCAATTTGGGAAGGCTCATCAC
>JAYUFF010000347.1:0-5881 GCA_043738825.1 Schlesneria sp. | reverse complement strand
ACCGACGCGCAGATGGCCGCTGCCGTCGTGATCTGGATCGCGCTCCAGACTTCATCGCCGTGCTTCTTGTGGTAGACCTTGCGCGCGTCCCACAACTGGACCATCTGACCGTCGCGCTGGCCGGTGGCCGAGCAGAAGATCACGACGACATCCTGCAACGTGCGCGGGACGGCGTTCTCCAGGATCTCCTTCAAAAGTTGTCGCCGGTCGCGCAACCGAAGCTCGTCCAGCAGGAACAGCATCCGGTCGCGATGGCCCATGTAGCGGATCGTTTTGTAGTTGAGTTCGCGGACTCGTCCTTCAAACGTCTCGCACAGCGTCCCCAATCCGCCCGAGGTCGCGAACGCTTCGTACTCCACGCCGTCGATGGAGAGATGCTCGAACCCTTCCAGTGGCCAGACATCCTGCCGCTTCCCCTGGTGAATCACATCGCACGGGTTGCAGTATTCGTTGATGAGACCGTCGGTGGACCAGGTGAGGTTGTACTTGAGCGAGTTCGTGGGGAACTCGGGGAGCGCGCCGACTCGCAGCATCAGCGAATCGAGTGAATCGAACTTCTGAGCCAGATGATTGGCGGCGATTCCAACGAAGCCGGGCGCCAGCCCGCACTGCGGCATGAAAATCTGGCCCGGCTTGGCGGAGGCCGACAATGCTCGAACCGCGTGCGTGGTCTCCACGTCCTCGGTCAGGTCGAAGTAGCTGCAACCCGCCGCCAGCGCCGTGCGAGCCACTCCCGGATTGAGGGCGAACGTCAGCGCCGAGATCACCGCCTGCTGCCCACTCATCGCTTCGAGCAGTTGATCCTCGCGAGCCGCATCAATGACGAGAGTCTCCACTCCCAGCTTGGCGTTGAGCCGCCGCAATGCCTCCGCGTCCGTGTCGGCGACACGCACGATATAGTCGCCCGTTTGAGCGAGCAGCGTGGCGATCATCCGCCCGATGGTTCCGGCTCCAAGCAGCAAGACGTTTGTCATGTCGGTCCCTTCCGTGTGGTTCGACGATTCTGTTGGTGTCTCTCGTGTACTGTAGTCCCGTCGCTCCGCCGACGGGACGTTTCAGCGACGGAACATTTCGCCCGCAGCGTCCGGTCGGCGGAGCGACCGGACTCCAGTAGGGTCGCGTCGTTGTTTGTTCCCGAATAGACTGGTCCGCGATGGATCGGATTATAGGCTCAGACGGAGTTCGCGAAATGCCAGCTTCCACAACTCAGACCACTGAAAACACACTGGCCGCCCTGACGGCTCACACTTGGTCGCCGCAGCCCGAGCCGGCGCAGCTCGTTCAATCGCTGCTCGACGACTGTTTGCGAGGCTGCCCGGATGCCGCGATTCTGTCGCAGCGGATGCTCGACGAAACGGGAACGCGGTTGCTCGACTGGATCGATCACTTCGCGTTGCCCGCCGACGATTCGGCCGTCTCGAAACTGAGCCACGTGGGATATGTGAGGGCCTTTCTCCCGACCTCGCTGCCGTTTTCCAAGGGAGGGCCGTGCGCGTTCCCCGTCAGTTCGGATCGGCACGGTCACGCCGCAGACTATGAGACCGTGGCCCTGGAGTCGTGCTCGATCAGCGAAGTGTGGGAGCATCCGCTCGGGTTGTTCCCGCGCGTGCGCTGCCACTCGGGCACGGCACGGCAACTGGCGATCAAGGTGGAGTCGGTCGTCGATTTCCTCGCCGCGCACGGGCTGACTCAGGTCGAGATCGAAGGTCAGCCGCTCGCCTCGCTGCGTCGAGCCTGCCTCGCCCGAGAGAACGATGTCGAGTTGTGGGCCGTCGAGCGACATGCGTCTCTCGCGTTCGAGCCGCATCTGAATGAAGCGGTCCCGCTCGCGGAAATCGCCGGCCATTGGGAGGCCCTGCGGCTGCGATCGCGTGAGTTCGATCACGACGCCGACGGGTTCGCTCACGCCACGAAACTGGTTGATGCCGCCATCGTCGATCTGGGTCGAGACCGTGCGTGCGAGTTGTTCTTCATTGCCGAGCGCGAGTACTGGCTGAGACGCAACCGGGCTGGACGAGTTCAAAAGGCGAGACAGGACGCGCTCGGACTCGGCTGGGCTAATCACGATCATCACACGTACCGTTCGAGTCGCGCGAGCTTCGCGCCGCTGATCGCATTTCTCGAACATCTTGGCTTCGTGTGTCGTGAGCGGTTCTATGCCGGTCGCGAAGCGGGCTGGGGCGCACAGGTGATCGAGCATCCCGTCACGGGCATCATCATTTTCGCCGATGTGGACATGTCGCCCGAAGAGTTGTCGCAGGACTTCTCGCACGAGCCGCTGCTGCCGCGAGACCGCCTCGGCACGGTCGGCCTGTGGTGCGCGCTGCACGGCGAGGCGTTCCTGCAAGCCGGAATGCACCACCTCGAATGTCAGTTCGACTTCAGTGCGACGCGCGATCAACTTAAGCTGGCCGGGATCGACACGATGCCTCCGTTCACCGACTTCCCCTATTTGCGACAAGCCTTCACGCGCGGTGAGCAATGGCCGGTGAAGCCTCACCGAGTCGAACGCCTGCGAGCGGCGCAGCTCATCACCGACGAACAGGCTCAGCAGTTCCTCGCTCACGGTGCGATCGGGTCTCACCTCGAAATCCTGCAACGCAACGACGGTTACAAGGGCTTCAATCAGACGGGCATCAGCGAGATCATCTCGGCCACCGACCCCAGGTGGATGCAGCCGGAGGTGGTATCGGCCTCGACCGGCTCTTGAGGAATTGCAATGAGTGTCGTCGATGGAATCAATGCGTTTGAAGTCGTCTGGTGGATCGGTTGCGGAGCTGTCGTGTTTGCGAAGAGCCTGCGTGCTGAGCCGCCTCATCGCACGCGAGGTCTGCTGTCGGCCGTGACGCTCGTCCTGTTCGGCCTTTCGGACGTGGTCGAACTTCAAACGGGAGCATGGTGGCGACCGTGGTGGCTGGCCGTCTGGAAGGGACTTTGCATCGCGATCCTCGTCACGTGCGCGGTGATCCACTTCCGAAATCGTGGCGGGCTGGTAAATCGTGACATCAAGCCGGATTGTGAAATGTAACCAAGATGTCTCCGATTGAAGTGGTGAGCCGGGCGGCGCAGGGCCATCGCCTGTTTCAAATGGGGGTGCCACGGTCACGGAGCTTCGACGTGGCCGTGCGAGGATGTGAAGGCGGATTCCCGATCTCACGGCCATGTCGAAGCTCCGTGACCGTGGCACCCAAGATCCCAGTTTCAACAAGGCGATGGCCCTGCGCCGCCCGGCTCACCTGATTCGGACTTTTGCGTTTCATGGTTGAAGCTGTTCGCGGTGGAGTGATGGTTCCTGTGAAGGAGGTTTGCTGATGACTGCTCGAATGACGTGGGTGGGTTTGATCGTGATCGGTGGTCTGCTGAATGCGAACAGAGTGTTGGCGGTCGAGCACACGCAGGATTCGCTGGCGGTGGTGAAGCAGAAGCTGGCGGACAAGTCGGCCGTGCTGGTCGATGTGCGCGAGCAGGCCGAATGGGACGCGGGGCATCTTGACGCCGCGATTCTGCTGCCGCTGAGTGGGCTTAAGAAGGGAACCGATCCGTCGCAGCCGTTGAAGAAAGGCCAGATTGCTTACACGCACTGCAAGGCCGGGGTTCGCTCGGTCACTGCGGGCGAGATTCTGGCCAAGCAGGGTTACGACGTGCGGCCGTTGAAAGCCGGGTATCAGGATTTGCTCGACGCGGGCTTCGCTCCGGCGAAGAAGAAGTGAGGTGGTCGAGTGACTTGGGATGGCACGCTGCCTCCGTGGTTGAAGCCCATCGTACTCGTTGCCGGTTTGGCGGCGTTGTGGATCTGGGAGTCGGCGCGGCCATTCTTCGAGAGGCCGCACGGTCGCTGGCGTCACGCCCGGCGAAACCTGTTTGTCGCGCTGCTCAATACGGTGCTGCTCGCGCTGGTGTTCGGAGCGGCCACCGTCGCAGTGGCCGCGTGGGCGGAATCGCAGCGAGTCGGCTGGCTGCACCGGTGGTCGCTGCCCGGATGGATCAGGCTCACTCTCGCGGTGTTGCTGCTGGACGGCTGGTTGTACGTTTGGCACCGGCTCAATCACGCGATCCCGCTGCTGTGGCGATTCCATCGGATGCACCACGCGGATCGCGAGATGGACGTGACCACGGCGCTGCGCTTTCATCTCGGTGAACTGGTGCTGTCGGCGATTGCTCGACTGGCGTTGATTCCGCTGTTGGGTGTGACCTCGACGCAGTTGCTCGTTCACGAAACGCTGGTCGTTGCGGCGACGATGTTTCATCACGCGAACATCTCGGTGGGGCGGTTCGACCGGTGGCTGGCCCTGGGAATCGTCACGCCGTTTCTGCACAAGGTGCATCACTCGCGCGAGCCGATCGAGACGAACTCGAACTACGCGATCGTCTTCTCGTGGTGGGACCGGTTGGGCCGAACGCTGCGACAGCGCGGCGATTACGAATCGCTGAATCTCGGTCTGGACGAGTTCGACGATCCGCGTTGGGAGACCGTGGCGGGTTTGTTGTCGATCCCCGCCGCTCAGCAGCCGTCACAACGGTGACGCCCGCGTCGATACGCGCTCGCGGCTTGCTGTCTCGCTCCCGAGCGGAAGCTTGGAAACGGGAAACGCCTCAGCGGTTGTCTCGACGATGCCGGCGCTTGTCCTTGGATCGTTGCTCGTTGTAACGAGCCCAGCCCGTTTTCTGCGGCGTGGTCGTTCCGTTGTCGGTGGCTTCGCCCTCGGCGATGTCCTCAACCACTTCGTCATCGCCCGTCGAGTCGTCGTCGTCGAGTGACTCAGCGGCTGCGTCGGCTTGCGGAGCAGTCTCTGCTGAGGGTGGACGAGCGGAACCGGTCTCTTCACTCGTCGCGCGAAGGCGCGGCCAGCCCCAGCCGCCTCGACGACCGCCTCGCTGGCGGTGTTCTGCTCGCTCTTCTTCGGTCAGCGATGCATCTTCAAGATCGGTCTCTTCGACGGACCGATCCACGTCACGGCTGGATTCGTGTTCGAGTCGATCGGCGCGGTCGAAGGTCAGGCGTTCGTCAGCGACTCGTTCCCGATCCTGCTCGTCGCGCAACAGCCGTTCCCGTTCGAGTCGGCTTCGTTCTCGCTCGGCATCGGCGCGGGCGGCCTCCCAGTCGGCGTGGGCCTTGGCCGCGCGATCTCGTTCGAGTCGCGCGTGCTGTTCCTGCTCCAACTCGCTGCGTTGTTCGTGCAGCCTGTCGCGCAGTTCCTGCTCGCGAAGCAGGCGGTCTCGCTGCAACTGGGCTCGCGCGGCGCGTTCATCGGCGGCGACAGCGTCCGTGATTGTGGAGGAGCCGCGATCCGAGAACTGTTGGATCTCACGTTCCCACTCGGCCAGCTTGGACGATCCCAGGCTGAGGCTCGATTCATCGGTCACGACTGCGGAGCGGGAGCGATTCGTTTGCGACGTGCCGAGCGTGAAGACCGAGCCGTCCGAGTTCTCGGTATCAGAACGATCCGCGTCATCTGTCGCTGCGGTGTCGAGACGATTCAGCACGCGATCGGTCTCGCGCTGTTCGCGGTTCCGTTGCGCTGCGCTCTCGCGCGATTCGGCATCCGCGATCTCCGTCGCCTGCTGGCGCGAGGTCCAGCTCTGCAAGACATTGGCCTGCGAGAGTTGCCGCGAATGAAGTTCATCGTCGCTCAACGTGGCGGCGAGGGCCGGCCGAGGCACGCTGGCGTGAGGGTCGCGCCGATAGAGGACCGACGTGGCGACGGTTTCGGCGTCCCGGCCGGTCGCGGCGATCTCATCCCGCAGGTCGGCTTGCCGTTCCTGTTCGGAGAACCTCCGCAAGGTTTCCTCGACCGTGACGAACGTCCCGGCGTCGAGACCGGCGAATGAAGGTGCCGGTGCGTTGAGTGCGCATTGTCGCGCGCTCCGTTTGACTCGTCGA
>JAYUFF010000346.1:0-5884 GCA_043738825.1 Schlesneria sp. | reverse complement strand
CGCGCGGCCGCAACCCGCAAGCCTCGCTCGTCTGGCTCGGCGACACCGACCGCGCGATCATCCTCAACGAGGAAGGCGAACTGATCCTCGCCCGCCTCAACCCCGAGGGCCATCGCGAACAGTCCCGCACCAAAATCATCGGCTCCACCAGGGCCCACCCCGCCTTCGCCGGAAACCGCGTCTTCGCCCGCAGCGACACCGAACTGGTCTGCGTTTCGCTCGATGATTAGCGACGTACTGGCACGGACTTTCTTCTCGTACTCGTTATTAACGAAATGCCGAGCTTCTGTCCTGCAACCGCGCCGACACTGCCTTCGCGTCCATGGCGTCGATAGACAATCCGGTACGCATGCTTCGCGGTGAAACTCTTCACCATCGTAATCATCTCTTCGTACGTATGAACCGCTCGTCCGTCTACGCTCACAATTTCATCACCCGGCTGAAGCTCACGATTGCCGAGCGGTGAATCATCATCCAATTTGACCACGCGCACAAATTCTTCGCACGGTGGATCAAAGTCGCGAAGCACGACCTTGGCAGATTCAAATCGCTTACCGTCAGCGTACACCACCAATGGAGGTGATGTCGGAACACACTGATATTGGAACCGCACTCCATCGCGCACTACAGATGCGTCTTGCACTTTGACCGACACTTTCTCCGTGGGCAGGGCTGGCGTCTTGCTTACGTCAGCACCAAGTGCGGCTGCGACTACGACAACAACTAGCGCCATGCGCGCAGTTTGGACGGACACTTGATCCCTTTCCTCGTACCGAATCTTGCCGGGATCAATAATCGGACTCTCGACACGCACCAATTCCGGATGGAACCGCCACACCAGTTGAAGTTTCCCTGATTGATATTCCTGCTTGAATCTTTCGGCCTCATCGAGAGTCGGCAGGACGAACTCCATCGCTGGAAACTCGAAACTTAGCGTAGCGACCATTGACTTGTCGTTTGTACTCTCAAATTCCTTCGGCGTTTGTTCGATTCTCAAATCGCCGAAGCTCATTGTTTGACGATCAAAACGAGGCAGTCGTTGATCGTCGCAAGGGTATGTCACTTTCAGTACGTCATTTGGGATATTCTCAATCTCTTCCATCCGCAGTGCCGTCTTCTTCCGCTTTTCTTCAAGGGCGGCACTCAGCCCATTGAGCTTGACGGCTTTTTCGTCAACAGACTTCTGCCAAGACGACAATGCAACCTTTTGCGCTGCTTCAGCGGCATTTTGGATCGCCTGCTTTCGCTTGAGAAAACGATCCTCACTTTCAAACTCGCCAATCATCAGGCGTTTCCATGAGTCGTCTAATTGCGGACGAGCCGCGCGCAGCTTCTCGATTTCCAATTTTGCAGCAACGATTGTTTTTTGGACGGCGGCCAATTCACGGGTCAGGCTGACACATTCAACGGAGTTTCGCATCAATTTGTCGATCACCGGACCGCTCTCGGCTCTCGTTGTCTCGTATGTCCCGACCACCATTAGGAAAAAGAGAATCGGCGAAGTTGAGCGAATGGCTTGCATAACACCTCCCGGATCATCACGTCGAACAAATGCGTGTCCGCACCTTGCGTTTACGAAGGCTCTCGATAATGGTTTTGACCGCCTGCGGTCGCAGTAAATCGGCCTCATTTACCACCAGTTTTTCGTCATTCGGGAAAAGCAGAAGCAGTTGGCGGCTACAGCGATTGTCCGTGCTGTCGCTGTATGCACTCATAACTCTGAGTACGCAAACCTCCGCCCATTCTTCGAGACGGAGGGCATCCTCCAGCGGCACTTGCAGATCCCCCAACAATTCTTTCGCCTGATCGTCGATGTTAGCACGCATCCTGCTACTCCCATTTGAAGATTGAGCAAAATCAGTGGCCTGAACCTATCGCCGTTTGTAACAACAAACAAGGAGAATCGAGGTAAGGCTGGTCCCTTCGGCCTTCTCATGATTGCCCGACTGAGGCAAGACCAGTGGAACCGGCCATACGCCTACTTGAAAAACAAGTTCGACAAAAAGGACAAAGACAAGCAAGAATGAGGACGCGGAGCAGTAGCGAAGTATGGTCGCTGATCCTCGCCCACCTCTACCGCGAAAGACAATTGATTCGACGCCAAACAGACAACAGGAACAGCCATGAACCTTCAAGACTTCGTACGGGAATCGTTAGTTGAAATTTTTCAGGCTGCAGTCGAAGCGAACAAGGCATTCGCCGAAGCTGGCATCAAAGCGGGAGTGAATCCTGCCCAAGCGATGTTTGGTAACGAAAGTGGGGGCTACTCAACCAAGATTTTGAGTGATACCCACACGATCGAATTTGATGTTGCCGTAACTGTGGAATCGGCCTCAGGAGCGGTGGGAAAAGCTGGTCTGAAAGTCTTCTCCATTGGTGTCGGCGGGGAGACGAATTCTGAATCGTCGCACTCAACCGTTTCGCGGATCAAATTTGCGATCCCGCTGAAGTTCCCCCGTACGAAAGACTGACTTCAGACGATTTGGTGACAACTCCACCGACCATTCTCATTATTGCCCGACTGAGGCAAGGCCGGTGAAATCGTGCTTACTTCGCTAACGGTGCCGAAAACATGAAACGGACACGGCCAGCCAATCCGGCGACTTGGGAAACAGTCCAAGAGATTGCCCGGGCGCTGCCCGGAGCGGTGGAAGGGACGTCGTATGGCACGCCGGCGTTTCATGTCCGCCAGAAGCTGTTCGTCAGGCTCCATCAGAGCGGTGAGTCGATCGTCATCATGATCGATCTGGCCGAGCGAGAAGCGCTGATGACGCTCGATCCGGAGACCTGCTTCATCACGGATCATTATCTCAACTACCCGGCAGGGTGGCCGGGGTTGGAGCCGCTTTGGGCGAAACCCCGGTTGGTGGCGCGGTGCCAATCACAGTCTTGACCAATGGACCTCCAGTGAACGCCACCCAACTCTGCATCACCGGGGCTTCCCGTTGGTCCAGCCCCGGCCACCCAATCGCAAACAATGGTTGCCACGTTTGCCAGCAGGATCGAAGACATGAAACGGCGTCGGCCAGCCAACCCGGCGACTTGGGAAACGGTCCAAGAGATTGCCCGCGCGCTGCCCGGGGCGGTGGAAGGGGTGTCGTATGGCACGCCGGCGTTTCATGTCCGCCAGAAGCTGTTCGTCAGGCTCCATCAGAGCGGGGAGTCGATCGTCATCATGATCGATCTGGCCGAGCGGGAAGCCCTGATGAAACTCGATCCTGAGACCTGCTTCATCACGGATCATTATCTCAACGACCCGGCGATGCTCGTGCGGCTCGCGACCGTGCGGCCCCAGGCGCTGCGCGAACTGATCGAAGACTCGTGGCGATCCGTCGCTCCCGCGAACCTCGTTGCGGAGCACGAGAGCAAAGCAACGTAGGGTGGGCATCGCCCACCATATTCGGAGTCGCGCGAGGTCATGGTGGGCACTGCCCACCCTACAAGACTCGCGACCGTGCGGCCCCAGGCGCTGCGCGAACTGATCGAAGACTCGTGGCGATCCCGTGCCCCCGCGAACCTTGTGGCGGAGTATGACAGCAAGGGCTGATGTGGGACGTTTAGCCGCAACGCCAACGGCGTGCGTGCGATCAACGGTTCACCCACATCCGCTCCCACGCCGTTGGCGTTGGGGCTATACGTGGGAACGGCTCACTCGACGTGCCTTGGTTCGGCCAAAGTAGCCATCATCGCTCTGCGTGATGAGCCTTATGGAGAAACCTCTCATCACCTCGCGGCCACCATTTTCAAGGAACCGCGTTGACGGCTCATCTTGAGAACGGCGCTGCGGCTGAATCGAGCGTCGTTCGTGAAAGGCTCATCACGCGGAGCGATGATGGCTACTTTGTTGAACCGCAGCGGAAACCAGACGGTTTTGGGATTCCATTGGCGATCCCGGCTTTACCGAGCCGACAAGCAAGACTAGCCTGTGACGTGAAACCCGCAGGTTCACCCGGCGAACGGACGGGTTTGTCACCGGAGGCAACACATGACAATTCAAACGGAAATCCAGTACGTGTCTGATGCTGAGGGCCACGCGGTCAGCGTGCTCGTGCCAATTGAATTGTGGCGGCAGATCGAGTCCGAGCGAGAAACGGCGTATCTGCTGAAGAGTGCCACGATGCGGCAGCGGTTGCTGGAGGCCAAGGATCGCACCGAAGGCATTTCAGTCGAGGACGCCCGTGCGAAACTTGGAATTTGACAGCGCGGCTTTCGAGGACTTGGCTTGGTGGGTCCAGCAGGACCGCAAAAAGGCGCTGCGTCTCATCCGTTTGATCGTCGAAACGCAGACGGACCCTTTTGGTGGGATCGGCAAGCCCGAGCCGCTCAGACACGAACTGGCCGGCTGCTGGTCCAAGCGAATCGACGACGAACATCGTCTCGTTTACCAAGTTCAAGAAGACAAGATTCGAGTGCTCGCGTGCCGCTACCATTACTGAGCCGCCTCGGTCGGAGGAATTGCGAAACATGACTAACTCCACCAACCTTCACTCGCATCTCGGTCGGCATGCGTTTGAGAACTTTCATGGGCATGCGCACGAAGGGGTGGCGGTCGTTGGGCGACGGAGCATGCTCAAGGCGGGATTGGCCGGGATGGCGGGGTTGTCCCTGCCGGGATTGCTCGCCGCGAAAGAGTCGGTCGGCGGGGCAGGGGGGACGGTGCCTCGGCAGAAGAGTGTGATCCTGATCTGGATGACGGGCGGGCCGAGCCACATCGACACGTGGGACGTGAAGCCCAACGCGCCGATCGAAGTGCGCGGTCCGTTCGATGTGATCCCGACGGCAATCCCCGGCGTGCAGTTCTGCGAGTACCTGCCGAAGCAGGCGGCGATGATGAACCGGATGACCGTCATTCGGTCGGTCGATTGCCGATTCTCGAACCACGAACCGAACATGGTCATGCAGACGGCGAACCTCGCCGCCGAACCCCGCATCAATAAAGAGGCCGAAAAGTTTCCGGCCCTCGCGTCGATCGTGGCCAAACAGCGGGCGGGCCAGAGCCGCGAGCTTCCTCCTTACGTCGTACTCAACATGAAGTCGAAATCGCACGTCGCGTGGGGAGGCTATCTCGGACACAGCTACGATCCGTTCCTCGGCAATGACGTGGGCAAGCTGTTTGAGTTGCCGAGCGGCCTTTCGACCGAGCGGCTCGAATCGCGGCGGCTGCTCACGACGGACCTCGACCGCCTGCGCCGCGATCTCGATCTGTCGGGCTCGATGGACTCGACCGACCGCTTCACGCGGCAGGCGATTGACCTCGTGACGGGACCGCACGCGCGGCGCGCCTTCGACATTTCGCAGGAGCCCGACTCGGTGAAGGCCATGTAGGCAATCACGAATGGGCGAAGCAGGCCCTGCTCGCGCGGCGTCTGGTCGAAGCGGGAGTCAGCTTCGTCACGATCGACCTCATCCATCACGGGGCGTCGGGAACGTGGGACACTCACGGCGACAACATCCCGCCCTACGGCGGCATCTGGAATGGACTGCGACCGCTGCTGCCGGTCTTGGATCACCTGCTCACGACGCTGGTGAGTGACCTCGGCGAGCGGGGGTTGCTCGACGACGTGCTGGTCCTCGCGATGGGTGAGTTCGGCCGCACGCCGCAGATCGGAACTCAGGGGAGCACCGACGGCCGCAATCACTGGCCGATCGCAATGTCGATGACCGTCGCCGGTGGCGGACTGCGACACGGCCAGGTGATCGGCTCCACCGAGCGAGACGGCGGCCAAATCAAAGAACGTCCCGTCACACCGGGCGACCTCGCCGCGACGATCTTCCGCCACATGGATGTTCCGCGCGACGTGACCTATCTCGACAACCGAGGCCGCCCGCGCTTCGTCATCGAAGCCGGGCAGCCGATTGCCGAGTTGTGCGGATGATGACTTGG